>NZ_JBQEMR010000002.1:3907-78688 GCF_052045015.1 Stenotrophomonas sp. 22692 | reverse complement strand
CGCCAGCAGCACAGGCCGCGCCCGCCTGCCAGGAACCGGCAGCTGTGGCCCGCGCGTTCTACGAAGCGACGACGGGCGATGGCGACCTGCTGGAACCGCCGCCCGCGCTGGTCAGCCCCGGCTTCGGCAAGGCCCTGCGCGGCGAGCGCGCCTGCCAGCAGCGCGAAGAGGGCATCTGCACGATCGATTCCGATCCGTGGCTGGATGCGCAGGACGGCGACATCGAAACCCCGGTGCGTTACAGCTGGAAAGAGGCGTCGGCCACCGCCGGCGAGGTCGAGATGCGCTATTCGGTTTGGAAGAAGGCCTACGTGACCCGTCTATCGATGGTGCGTCAGGGGCAGGGCTGCTGGCAGGTCGATGACATCCTCACCAACAGCGGCCGTTCGGTGCGGAAGATCCTGGCCCAGCCTTGACGTTAGCGCCGGTGGGTGCCGACCGTTGGTCGGCACACCGCCTATCGCGAATGCCCGAACACCAGCTCGATCACGAACTGGCTGCCGAAGAACGCCAGCAGCAGCAACAGCATCGCCGCCAGCGTCCAGTGCACCGCCTTCATGCCGCGCCAGCCGTAGCGGCGGCGGCCGATCAGCAGCACGCCGAACACGATCCACGACAGCACGCTCAGCACGGTCTTGTGTACCAGCTTCTGTGCCAGCAGGTCGTCGACGAACAGCACGCCGGTGACCAGGGTCAGGGTCAGCAGCGCGAAGCCGACGGTGATCACCCGGAACAGCAGCGATTCCAGGTCGGCCAGCGGCGGCAGCGCCCGCAGCCACGGGCGGAACTCGCGGCGGCGCAGTGCGCGCTCCTGCAGCCACAGCATGATCGCCAGCAGCGCAGCGATGCTCAGCGTGGCGTAGGCCAGCAGCGCCAGCCAGGCGTGGCTGGCCAGGCGCCAGCCCAGCACCTTGCTCGGTTCGTGGCCGTAGCCGTGGTAGGCCAGCAGCAGCACTGCGGCCAACGGGAACACCACCACGCCCAGTGCCGACATCCGCCCACGCGCGCCCACCAGCGAGGTCAGCCACGCCATGCCCAGGCCGACCAGCGACAGCGCGGCGAAGAAGTGCATGTCCGGCCCGCCGTTGGTACGCATCGCCACCATCACGTGGTAGCCGCCATGCAGCAGCATCGCCGGCAGGGCGGGCCACAGCCAGATGGGGGAACCGGTGCTTTCATCGCGGCCGAGCGCACACACCAGCAGGGCACTGGCAGCCAGGTAGAGCAGGACGGCGATGAGAACGATTGTCATCGTTGCAGTTTCGCATACCCCTGCGATAGTGGCGACGGCCCCGTGGTCGCAGTCCGGGGAGGCGAGCGGACCCGTTATACTGTCTGCCTTATTGTCCCCCGCTTTCAGACAGGTTGCGCCGCATGTTCGAGTCCCTGACCCAGCGCCTTTCCGGCACCATCGAGCGCCTGCGTGGCCGCGGCCGCCTGACCGAGGAGAACATCCGCGAGGCGACCCGCGAAGTGCGCATCGCGCTGCTTGAAGCCGACGTTGCGCTGCCGGTGGTACAGGCCCTGATCGAGCGCATCAAGGTGCGCGCGGTCGGCCAGGAAGTGCTGAAGTCGCTGACCCCGGGCCAGGCCCTGATCAAGGTCGTGCGCGACGAGCTGACCGCGGTGATGGGGGCTGAAGCCAGCGACCTGAACCTGAATGTCCCGGCCCCGGCCATCATTCTGATGGCAGGCCTGCAGGGTGCCGGCAAGACCACCACGGTGGGCAAGCTGGCCAAGCACCTGAAGGAAAAGCGCAAGAAGAAGGTGATGGTGGTGTCGGCCGACGTTTATCGTCCGGCCGCGATCGAGCAGCTGAAGACCCTGGCCGAGCAGGTCGGCGTGCTGTTCTTCCCGTCCAGCGCCGACCAGAAGCCGGAAGCCATCGTGCGCGCCGCCATCGACGATGCACGCAAGTCGTTCGTCGACGTGCTGCTGGTCGATACCGCCGGCCGCCTGGCCATCGACGAAGCGATGATGGCCGAGATCAAGGCCCTGCACGCGGCGGTGAACCCGGCCGAAACCCTGTTCGTGGTCGACGCCATGACCGGCCAGGACGCAGCCAACACCGCGAAGGCCTTCGGCGATGCGCTGCCGCTGACCGGCGTGGTGCTGACCAAGACCGACGGCGACGCCCGCGGCGGTGCCGCGCTGAGCGTGCGCTACATCACCGGCAAGCCGATCAAGTTCGTCGGTGTCAGCGAAAAGCCGGAAGGCCTGGACGTGTTCCACCCGGACCGCATCGCCAGCCGCATCCTCGACATGGGCGATGTGCTGTCGCTGGTCGAGCAGGTCGAACAGCAGGTCGACAAGGACAAGGCCGCCAAGCTGGCCGAGAAGGTCGCCAAGGGCAAGAAGTTCGACCTGAACGACATGCGTGACCAGCTCGAGCAGATGCAGAACATGGGCGGCATCGGCGGCCTGATGGACAAGCTGCCGGGCCTGGGCAACATCCCCGACCATCTGAAGCAGCAGGTCAGCCAGGGCAAGGAAGTGCCGCGCATGATCGCCATCATCAACTCGATGACCAAGAAGGAACGGCGCAATCCGAACCTGCTCAACGGCTCGCGCCGCGCGCGCATCGCCAAGGGCTCGGGCGTGACCCCGGCCGACGTCAACAAGCTGATGAAGCAGTACATGCAGATGGAAAAGATGATGAGCAAGATGGCTGGCGGCGGCATGAAGGGCATGTTGCGCAGCATGAAGGGCATGATGGGCGCCATGGGCGGCCGCGGCATGCCGTTCCGTTGATGACGGCCCGGTCGCAGTCTGATGTAGCGCTCGAGCCTGTGCTCGGGCGGCGGCGCGCAGGCGACGCAACAAGCCGCCGGGCAGGCTCGACTCTACCCCCGCCCTGCGCGCACCATGGGGGCCTGTCCGAAACGATGGGCCGTCATGCAGAGTTCCGCTGTATCTTCCCGCGTCGAGGCGTTCTGCCGGCGCTTTGACGTTTCCGTTCCGATCCTGCTGGCACCGATGGCAGGCGCCTGTCCGGTGCCGTTGTCGGCCGCGTTGGCCAATGCCGGCAGCATGGGGGCGATGGGCGCGGTGCTGTCGTCATCTGCCGATATCGGTCGCTGGATGGAGGACTTCCGCGCGACCTCCACCGGCCCGGCACAGGTGAACCTGTGGGTGCCTGACCCCGTGCCGACCCGTGACGTTGCCGCCGAGGCCGCCAGCCGCGCCTTCCTCGCGCAGTGGGGCCCGGACGTGCCGGCCAGCGCCGCCGATGCCACGCCCGCCGACTTCGAAGAACAGTTCGCCGCGCTGCTGGCGGCGCGTCCTGCGGTGGCCTCGACCATCATGGGTGTGCTGCTGCCGCGCCACGTGCAGCAGCTGAAGGACGCCGGCATCGCCTGGATCGCGTGCGCGACCACGTTGTCTGAAGCACGCGCTGCCCAGGATGCCGGCGCCGATGCCGTGGTGGCGCAGGGCGTGGAAGCGGGTGGGCATCGTGGTTCATTCGATCCGGCGATGGCCGAGCGCCAGCTGGTCGGCCTGTTCGCGCTGCTGCCGCGGCTGGCCGATCACCTGCACATTCCGGTGATTGCCGCCGGCGGCATCGCCGATGGCCGTGGTATCGCCGCCGCACTCACCTTGGGCGCCAGCGCCGTGCAGATCGGCACCGCGTTCCTGCGCACGCCGGAAGCGGCGATCGCCTCGGCGTGGGCCGATGGGCTGGCCGCCAGCGAACCGGAAGACACCTGGCCGACCCGTGCCTTCAGCGGTCGTCTGGGCCGTGGTCTGGCGACACCCTACGTGCGCGCCGCCGCCGCAGAAGGCGCCCCGGCGCCGCGTCCGTACCCGGTGCAGCGCGGCCTGACCGCGCCGATGCGCAAGCAGGCCGTGCAGGAAAACCGCCTGGCCGCGATGCAGGCCTGGGCCGGGCAGTCCGCGTGGATGGCGCCGGCACAGCCGGCCGCAGACGTGCTGCGCGGCATGTGGAGCCAGGCGCAGGCACTGCTGCGATGACGCTGACCTGCAACGGCCAGCCGGCGCAGGTGGAGGATCTGCTGCCGGCGCTCGTCAACTACGGCCACTTCACCTCGCTGCAGGTGCGCGACCACGCGGTGCAGGGACTGGACCTGCATCTGGCGCGGCTGTCGCATGCCACGCGCGAGCTGTTCGGTAGCGAGCTGGATATGGCGCAGGTGCGGGCTTGGATGGTGCAGGCACTGCGGCAAGCGGGGCAGGGCGATGCCTCGTTGCGGGTGACGGTGTATTCGCGCCACTTCGATTTCCGCAATCCGCTGGCGGCGGTGCCCGTGGACGTGCTGGTGGCGGCGTCCGCGCCGGTGACGCTGACCGCCTCCAAGCGTGTGCGCAGCGTGGCCTGGCAGCGTGAACTGCCGCAGATCAAACATGTGGGCACCTTCGGCCTGTTCGCCGAGCGCCGCGCGGCGATGGCGGAAGGATTCGACGATGTGCTGTTCGTGACCGCCGATGGCCACGTGAGTGAAGGCAGCACCTGGAACCTGGCCGTGCACGATGGTGAACGGCTGCTCTGGCCGCAGGCGCCGGCCCTGCGCGGGACCGCCGAGGCGCTGCTGAAGCAGCATTGGCCGGGGGCGCAGGCCACGCAGCCATTGCGGCTGGCGGATATGGCCGGCGTGAAAGCCGCTTTTGCCTGCAACGCCAGCGGTCTGTGGGCGCTGGAGGCCATCGACGGGCATGTCCTGCCCGGCTCGCAGGCACTGGCTGAACAGGGCAGAGCGGTGCTTGCGGCGGTGGCTTGGGACGGTTTGGGGTGAAAAGCCCGCCGGGCATGGCCCAGCACTACCGTGAAGGCTGGTCACCCATGGGGTTGGCTCGGCCGGGCTCTGCCGCTATAATCGCCCGCTTACCTCGCCATCCTGGCGACTGGGCAATAGGAAAAACACCATGGTCAAGATTCGACTGACCCGCGGCGGCGCCAAGAAGCGTCCGTTCTACCACATCATCGTCACCGACGTGCGCAGCGCGCGCGACGGCCGCAACATCGAGCGCGTTGGCTTCTACAACCCGGTCGCCCAGGGCGCCGAGAAGCGCATCGAGCTGGACCTGGCCCGCGTTGACCATTGGGTCAAGAACGGCGCCCAGCCGACCGACAAGGTCCGCAACCTGATCAAGGAAGCGACCAAGTCCCAGGCCGCTGCGGCCTGATCCTGACGGGCCACGCTTCGGCGTGGCCCTCTTGGTTGAAGCAGATGAAAGATATCGAGCGCCGCATCCTGCTGGGCAGGGTTGTCGGCGCTTTTGGTGTGCGCGGCGAGATCAAGCTCGAGTCCTGGACCGAGCCACGTTCCGCCATTTTCCGTTACCAGCCGTGGATCGTGCGCAGCCCGTCCGGCGTGGAAACCACGATTGAAGGTGTACGCGGCCGCGACAGCGGCAAGCACCTGGTCGCCCGTTTCCCCGGCGTCGAGGACCGCGATACCGTCGAAGCGATGCACGGCACCGAGATCTACGTGGCCCGCAGTGCATTGCCGCCGCCGAAGCCGGACGAGTACTACTGGGTGGACCTGGAAGGCCTGGATGTGAAGACCACCGAGGGCGTTGCCCTGGGCCAGGTCTCGCATCTGTTCAGCACCGGCGCCAACGACGTGGTGGTGGTCCGGGGTGACCGCGAGCGGATGATTCCGTTCGTGCAGCCGGACTTCGTCAAATCGGTCGACTTCGAGGCCAACCTGGTCGTGGTCGACTGGGATCCCGAGTTCTGAGTGTGAGCATGCGTTTCGACGTCATCACCCTGTTTCCCGAGTTCCTCGCCCAGTCCGCCGGATTGGGCGTGGTCGGGCGCGCGCAGGAGAAGGGGTTGTTCAGCCTGCATGGCTGGAACCCCCGTGATTACGCCGAAGGCAACTACCGCCGGGTGGACGATCGTCCGTTCGGTGGTGGCCCGGGCATGGTGATGCTGATCGAGCCGCTGCAGGCCTGCCTGCAGGCGATCCGCGATGCTGATACGACGCCGGCACGGGTGATCTACCTCAGCCCGCAGGGCGCGCCGTTGACCCAGGCCAAGGTGCGGGAACTAGCGGCCCTGCCGCGCATGGTCCTGCTCTGCGGCCGCTACGAGGGCATCGACGAGCGTTTCCTGGAAGCCAATGTCGACGAGGAGATTTCCCTCGGCGACTATGTGCTGTCCGGTGGCGAGCTGGGCGCGGCGGTCATCATCGACGCCGTGGCCCGCCTGCAGGACGGTGCCCTGAATGACGCGGAATCGGCGGCGCAGGACAGCTTCGAGGGCGACCTCGGCCTGCTCGACTGCCCGCATTACAGCCAGCCGGCCCAGCACCCGCTGGGTGACGTGCCGGAGGTGCTGCGCTCGGGCAACCACGCGGCCATCGCGGCCTGGCGCCGCCAGCAGTCGCTGGTCCGTACCGCCCAGCGACGCCCGGACCTGCTGGATGAACAGGCGCTGGGCAAGGCCGACCGCAAACTGCTGGACCAGGCCCGCCAAGCCCCGAAACACAAGGCCAGCCCCTAGCGCAGGGCTGGCTTTATCGGCTATCATGGCCAATTCCCGTCGACCCCGGTCGGCGCGCGCAGTACCCAAAACAAACGTGCAGCACAGTCCGGTGACTGCATGAGCCTACGTTGTCGATACGACACGCCCACCCGAACAAGAATCGGTGTAACCCATGAGCAAGCTGAACAAGTCCATCGTCGCGGAATTCGAATCCGCCCAGATCACCCGTGAACTGCCGAAGTTCAGCCAGGGCGACACCGTTGTCGTCAACGTGAAGGTGAAGGAAGGCAGCCGCGAGCGCGTGCAGGCCTACGAAGGCGTCGTCATCGCCACCAAGAACGCCGGCCTGAACTCCTCGTTCACCGTCCGCAAGATCTCGCACGGCTACGGCGTCGAGCGCGTGTTCCAGACCCACAGCGCCATCATCGACTCGGTCGAAGTGAAGCGTCGTGGTAAGGTCCGCGCCGGCAAGCTGTACTACCTGCGTGGCCTGGAAGGCAAGGCTGCCCGCATCAAGGAAGACCTGGCTGCCGCTGCTGCCGCCAAGGCTGCCCGTCTGGCCGACAAGGCCTGATAAACAACTTCGGTTGTTGCCGCGACGGCCACCTTCGGGTGGCCGTTTGCGTTTCCGGCATCGCATCGGCCACGATCAGCTGATGAACGACATCAATCCGCGCTATCCCGCCGTGATCCAGTCGGCGTTGCGCTTCCTCGACGGCAAGGGGATGGCGCGCATGCAATCGGCGCCGTTGCTGCATCGCCTGCTGTGGCGCGTGGGCATCGCACTGCCACCGCCGATCCTGGCCGGCTTTGGCACCAACGCGCTGGTGCAGGGCCTGTTGTTTGGGCTGTTCTGGACCGCGCTGATGTGGCTGATGCTGTGGCAGGGCAGCGAGCGCCCGCTGGCGCTGTTGCTGGTGGCCGGGCTGTTGGCCGGTGCGCTGTTCGGCGTGGTGATGGCGGCCCTGATGCGCTCGCTGCGCCGCCACCGCAAGCTGCCGGACTGGCGGCAGTTCCGCGCGCGGCAGGCGGACTGAGCCGATGGCGCACTGCGCCGTGACCGCCAGGTAAGGGCCGCGCTAGGCTGCGGCTTCATCCCGATGGCCGTACCGTGCGATGCCTGCCAAGCGAACCGCACCTTTCGCCGCGCCCACGCTGCTGTCCGGCGGCAACCCGCAGATCGCCAAGGGCGAGGGCGATGCCCCGGTGCAGGCGTACATCGCCGCCATGCCGGACTGGAAGCGGCCGATCGGCGCACAGCTGGATGCGCTGATCGAGCAGGCTGTACCCGGCGTGCGCAAGGCGGTGAAGTGGAACTCGCCGATGTATGCGGTGGCGCCGGGCGAAGGCTGGTTCCTCAGCTTCCATTGCTTCACCCGCTACATCAAGGTGGCGTTCTTCCGTGGCGCTGCACTGAAGCCGATGCCACCCGAGCCGTCCAGGAGTGCCGATACGCGCTACCTGCACATCCCGCAGGATGGCGCGCTGGATGAAGCACAGTTCCTCGACTGGGTGCGCCAGGCCGCCGCGTTGCCCGGTGAGCGCATGTAACCCCGACGTTCTGGTTTCCTTCCCGACGAGAGCTGCTGATGGCCACGCATGCACCGAACCCTGCCGATGCCGGAACCCCGGCAACTGAACTGATCGATGCGCGCATCGCCGAGCTGGGCGACTGGCGTGGCGAAGTGCTGGCACGCGTGCGTGCGTTGATCCATGAAGCGCTGCCGGACGTGCAGGAGACCTGGAAGTGGCGCGGTACACCGGTGTGGGAGCACAACGGCATCCTGTGCACCGGCGAGACCTACAAGCAGGCGGTGAAGCTGACCTTCGCCAACGGGGCGGCGCTGGCCGATCCGAAAGGCCTGTTCAACGCCAGCCTGGAGGGCAACACGCGGCGCGCGATCGACATCCATGAAGGTGCGATGCCGAATGCCGCCGCGTTGAAGGCGTTGCTGCGCGCGGCGGCGGCGTTCAACGCGGCGAAGAAGAAACGCTGACCGCCTCCTGTAGCGCCGAGCCCATGCCCGGCTTGGAGGGCCGCGCCTGTGCGGACCAACGGTCCGCACCCACCTCAGCGCGGCGGAGTGGCATCCAGCGCGGCATCCGGGTCGGCCACCGGTGACGGTGGGCAGGCCGGAATTTCCGACGGCGTGGCCAGTTCTTCGGCGTGCGAAGGCTTGCCCATCATCTTCGCCTTGCGCCAGCCACCCCAGCGGTAATACGCCAGCGACAGCAGCATCGACACCAGCGAACTGACCGGGAAGCTCCACCAGATCGCATCGGCGCCCCAGTACGGCTGCAGCAGCTCGGCGAACGGCACGCGCACGCCCCACAGCGAACCGGCCAGGATCAGCAGCGGCGGAATCACCGCGCCGGTGGAGCGCACCACGCCGGAGATCACGAAGCTGACACCGAAGAACAGGAACGAGCCGATCACCACATGGTTGAGGTGGCGGGCGATGTCCAGCGCCTGGCTGGCCGGCGGCAGGAACAGGGCCAGCAGCTGGCGATCGAACACCACCAGCGGCAGGATCAGCGCGCCGGTCAGCAGGAAATTGAACAGCACGCCCTGGCGCGCGGTGCCGCGTACGCGGTCCCAGCGCTGTGCACCGACGTTCTGCGCGGCCATCGACGAGCACGCGGCGCCGATCGCCATCGCCGGCATCTGCAGGTAGTTCCATAGCTGCAGCGCGGCGCCGTAGCCCGCGCCGGTGTCGGTACCGTACTGGTTGACCATGGTCATCAGCAGGATCACCGACAGCGAGATCAGCACCATCTGCAGGCCCATCGGTACGCCCTTGACCACCAGCGCCTTGAGGATGGCCAGGTCGAGCTTGAACAGGCGCATGTCGGCACGGCCCAGCCACAGCGTGTGGCGCTTGTGCCGCATGTACAGCAGCAGGCCTGCCAGCGACAGCGTCTGCGCGACCAGCGTGGCCCAGGCCGAGCCGGCAATGCCCAGCGCCGGGAACGGGCCCATGCCGAAGATCAGTACCGGGTTCAGCACGATGTCCAGCGCCACCGAGACCATCAGGAAGCGGAACGGCGTGCGCGAGTCACCGGCACCGCGCAGCGCGGCGGTGAGGAAGGCGAACGCATACAGCGTCGGCATCGCCAGGAAGATGATCTGCAGGTAGGCCTCGGCCAGCGGCAGCGAGGCGGCCGGCGTGCCCATCGCCGCCAGCAGCGGATGGGCCATGAACCAGCCGGCGATGGCGATGATTACCGACAGGCCGATGAAGAAGGTGGCGCTGGTGCCGACCACGCGCCGCGCCTGCGCGATGTCGCGCGCGCCGATCGCCTGGCCGATCAGGATGGTCGAGGCCATGCCGAAGCCGAACACCGAGCCGATCAGGAAGAACATGATGTTGTTGGCGTTCGCGGTGGCGGTCAGTGCCGCCTCGCCGAGGAAGCGCCCGACCCAGACCGCATTCACCGAACCGTTCAGCGACTGCGCGATGTTGCCTGCCAGGATCGGCAGGGAAAACAGCAGGAGATTGCGGCCGATCGGGCCGGAGGTCAGGTCAAGCGGCGCTTTGGCCATGGAGTGGTGATCAAATCCCGGGAGGCGCACACTAGCACCAAGCCGGTTTGCAGGATGTGGCAATGCATCAACGACTGCAGATGAAGCGGAGCGCGGCGCTGGCCTTGATCGGCGCCGCACTGGCCGCATGTTCGACAGGTGACCGGCTGGGCGATACCCAGGTGCGGCCAACCGACCGCCCCGAGTGCCTGGTCGGCAGCCAGCGCCAGGATCTTTCCGCCGGCGTACCCACCCTGATCGGGGGCAGCGGCTGCCGCACCGATCCCGACAACCCGCGTCCCCTGAACAAGCGAACGGAGTAGTCCCTGCCGATGACCGAGCTTTCCCCGCTGTCGCCCAGTGTCCGCCTGGACATCTGGTTGTGGGCGGCCCGCTTCTTCAAGACCCGCAGCCTGGCCAAGCAGGCCATCGAAACCGGCAAGGTCAGCGTCGCGGGCCAGCGTCCGAAATCCTCGCGCGCGGTGCGTGTGGGTGAGCAGCTGCAGGTGGATCGCGGCGAGGAGCATTTCGAGATCCGGGTGCTCGGCCTGAGCGACCAGCGCGGGCCCGCACCGGCGGCGCAGCAGCTGTATGCCGAGAGCGAGGCCTCCAAGGCCCGTCGTGCCGAACAGCGTGCGCTGCGCATCGCCGCACGCGATGGGTTCCAACCGCCAGAGCACAAACCGGACAAGCGCGCGCGGCGGTTGATCCGCGCGTTGGGCGATATCGACGCGCTCTGACCGAACGGCGATTCCGGTGCATGGTTCCTATCGCGGCGCGAAAGCAGGCGTGAGTCACGGTGCATTCGGAAAGGGCGGGGCAGGCTGGAAGTCCACCTTCTGGAAGCCTGCCCATGCATCGCATGCTGTTGTGCCTGTCCCTGCTTGCCGCCGCGCCATTGCACGCGGCCGACATCACGTTCTGGGACACTCCGCAGCGCGGGGGCAACAGCATGAACATGTCGCCTCCGGACCGGAGCTACTTCGAGGCCCTGCGCGCGACCGGTGCGACCTGGGTACGGCTGGTACCGGACAAGTGGAAGGGGCAGGGCGGGCGTGACTTCCTGATTGGCAACGCCGACGACTACCGTAGCCTGGTTCCGGCCGACCTGGCCACGCTGCGGCGGGTGCTGGATGATGCCGACGCGGCTGGGCTGAAAGTGGTGCTGACTCCTTTGTCGTTGCCGTTGCTGCGCTGGAAGCAGCACAACGGCGACAAGGTCGATCCGCGCCTGTGGCAGTCCTTCGACAATCACGCGCCGGCCCGGCGCTTCTGGAGCGACCTCGCCACGGCATTGAAGGGCCATCCCGCACTGGCCGCCTACAACCTGATCAACGAGCCGGTTCCCGAGTATGGTGCTGGCCTGGCCGAGCATGCCTCGGCCGCGGCCATGCAGCAGTGGTACGCCGGTGTGGAAGACGGTCCACGCGATCTGCGCCGCTTCTATTCGGACCTGATCGCCAGCATCCGTGCGGTCGATGCGGACATGCCGTTGATGCTGGATGCCGGCTGGTACGCCGCTGCCGACGGTTTCAACTACTGGCCGGCGCCGCTGGCAGATTCGAAACTGCTGTACAGCGTGCACATGTATGAGCCGTATGCCGCAACCAGCGCGCCTAACCAGAAGCGCACCACGCCGTATCGCTACCCAGGCGTGGTGCCGTTTGGCGAACACAGCGAACGCTGGGATGCCGCGCGGGTCCGCAGTTACCTGCAGCAGCCGATGGACTGGGCGAAGACGCACGGCGTGAGGGCCAACCGCATGGTGGTCGGCGAGTTCGGCTGCATGCGGCGCTGGCCCGACTGCGGCCGCTACCTGCAGGACGTGCTGCAGGTGCTGGAGCAGGACAAGGTGCACTGGGCCTTCTACGCGTTCCGCGAGGATGGCTGGGATGGCATGGACTACGAGCTGGGCGACAGTCCGCTGCCGTGGTCGTACTGGCAGGCGCAGGAGAAGGGGAAGACCGTGGCGCCGCCGCGTTCGATGAAGGCACCGCTGTTTGCGCCGATCCTGGAGCGGTTGAAGGCGGGCAACCGGTAAGACGCCGGGCATTGCCCGGCGCGTCCCATGGAGATGCCGATCACGCCGGGCCACGCCCGGCGGCGGCATCGTTCAGCGCTTGCCACCCAGCAGGCTGCCGCCGATCTTGAGCAGATCGCCCACGCCGAGCTGGCCGTCACCGTCCTGGTCCAGCAGGCTGCCGAGCAGGCCACCGGCAAGACCGCCCTGTTGCTGCACCTGCTGCTTTTCTTGGCCCAGGGCCTGGCTGAGCGAGCCGGCATCGGCCTGGCCGCCACCGAGGCGCTGGGCAAGGAAGGCCATCACGATCGGCGCGAGGATCTGCAGCAGCTGGCTGGTGCGGCCGCTGTCGAGCTGGGTGGCCTGGGCCAGGCCGGTTTCCACCTTCTGCTGGCTGCCGCCGAAGATGTGGCCGAGGATGCCGGCGCCATCGCTGGCGGCACCGCCGCCGCCGCCACCCAGCACCGAGCCGAGCACGCTGCCCAGGTCCAGGCCACTGTGGTTGTTCTGCAAGGCGCCGAGCAGTGCCTGCGCGCCCTGCGGCTGCGAGGCGTTGTTGCCCAGCGCGCCCATCAGCACCGGCAGCGCGGCACTGATCGCGCCGGAAGCCTGGGTATCGCTGATGCCGAGCTGCTGCGACACCTGCTGCAGCGGGGCGCCCTGCAACTTGGCGAGAAGTTCATCGGTCAGGCTCATCTGCGGGATCCTTGATTGGGGTTGGGCGTGCAGAAGGTACGACGCGGACCGTTAAAACGGCGACGCCGCCTCGCAGGGAGGCGGCGTGCCGTTCACGGGGGAGGGCGATCAGAGCTCGATGTCTTCGGCGCCCGGGGTGGCGGTGGGGAAGTCCGCTTCCGGCTGGGCCGGCTTGAACGGATCCGACGGCTGGCTGGCCAGCGCCTTCAGCGCCGCGGCCACACCAGCACCGTAGGCCGGGTCGGCCTTGCTGCAGTTGTCGATGTGGCGCTGCTTGATGAAGTCCGGCGCATCGCCCAGGGCACGGGCGGTGTTGGCGAACAGGCGGTCCTTCTGTGCCTGGTTGTAGCTACGGAACAGCGCACCGGGCTGGCTGAAGTAGTCGGCGTCGTCCTCACGGAAGTTCCAGAAGTCGGCGTCGCCGCGGATCTTCATCGGCGGCTCGCGGTACTCCGGCTGCTCCTGCCACTGGCCGTAGCTGTTCGGCTCGTAGTGCGGCAGGCCGCCGTAGTTGCCGTCCACGCGCATCGCACCGTCGCGGTGGTTGCTGTGCACCGGGCAGCGCGCTGCGTTCACCGGAATCTGGTGGTGGTTCACGCCCAGGCGGTAGCGCTGCGCATCGGAGTAGGCGAACAGGCGCGCCTGCAGCATCTTGTCCGGCGAGGGGCCGATGCCCGGCACCAGGTTGCTCGGTGCGAACGCGGACTGCTCCACGTCCTGGTACCAGTTGACCGGGTTGCGGTTCAGTTCGAACTGGCCCACTTCGATCAGCGGGTAGTCGCTCTTCGGCCATACCTTGGTCAGGTCGAACGGATGCACGCGATAGGTTTCCGCCTCCAGCTCCGGCATGACCTGGATGAACAGCTTCCACTTCGGGAAGTCACCCTTCTCGATCGCGGCGAACAGGTCGCGGCCGTGGCTTTCGCGGTCATGGCCGACCAGGATCTGTGCCTGCGCATCGGTCAGCGATTCGATGCCCTGCTGGCTGACGAAGTGGAACTTGACCCAGAAGCGCTCGCTGTCGGCGTTGGTGAAGCTGTAGGTGTGCGAGCCGAAACCGTGCATGTGGCGGAAGCTGCGCGGAATGCCGCGATCGCTCATCACCACGGTCACCTGCAGCAGGGCTTCGGGCAGTAGCGTCCAGAAATCCCAGTTGTTGCGCGCGCTGCGCAGGTTGGTGTGCGGGTCGCGCTTCACGGCCTTGTTGAGGTCGGCGAACTTGCGCGGGTCGCGCAGGAAGAACACCGGCGTGTTGTTGCCGACCAGGTCCCAGTTGCCTTCTTCGGTGTAGAACTTCAGCGCGAAGCCGCGGATGTCACGCTCGGCATCGGCGGCGCCACGCTCGCCGGCCACCGTGGTGAAGCGGGCGAACATCTCGGTCTGCTTGCCGACCTTCTCGAACAGCTTGGCGCGGGTGTACTTGCTGATGTCTTGGGTGACGGTGAAGGTACCGAACGCGCCCGAGCCCTTGGCGTGCATGCGACGCTCGGGAATGATCTCGCGGTTGAGGTTGGCCAGCTTTTCCAGCAGCCAGACGTCTTCCATCAGCAGCGGGCCGCGTGGGCCGGCGGTCTTGCTGTTCTGGTTGTCCACCACCGGCGCGCCGAAGGCCGTGGTCATCGGGGTCACCGGATCATCGCCCTGCTTCTGTTTCGGCGTGGTGCTCAGCTCGCGCTGCTGCTGGGCGCCTTCCGCAGGCGACGGCGCGGTGTGATACGGGCATTTGGGGCTGTTGTTATCGGACTGGCTCATGGCTGGCTCCTGCGGGTGAAGACGGGGTGGAACATCTTCACTCGACTTTAGCTAGCGCCAGATGAAATGAATAATCGAATGATTCGTTCAGGTTGATAGATTCTGTCAATTGAAACTCAGAATCAGATTTGCGAAATCTTTCGATGGGCCTCCTGCGAGGCAGGAGGCCAAGCGTTTGCGCTGCGGCTACAGCAGCGCTTTCAAGCGATACAACGCTTCCAGCGCCTGCTTCGGCGTCAGTTCGTCCGGATCGATGGCGGCCAGTGCTTCCTGTGCCTTGTTCGATGGCGCCGCGAACAGGCCGAACTGCTGCGGTGCATCCAATGCCTGTGGTGCCAGCTCGGCGGCATGGCTTTCACCACCGCGCTGTTCCAGCTCGGCCAGGCGACGGCGCGCCTGCGCTACGGTGGCGCGCGGCAGGCCTGCCAGGGCCGCCACCTGCAGGCCGAAGCTGCGGTTGGCCGGGCCGTCCTTCACCGCGTGCATGAACACCAGCGCCTCACCATGCTCGACCGCGTCCAGGTGCACATTGGCAATACCGCTGCGGCCGCCTTCGTGCTGCTCATCGGCCAGCGCGGTCAGCTCGAAGTAGTGGGTGGCGAACAGCGTGTAGCAGCGGTTCTGGTAAGCCAGGTGGCGGGCCACCGCGTCGGCCAGCGCCAGGCCATCGTAGGTGGACGTGCCGCGGCCGATCTCATCCATCAGCACCAGCGAATGCGCGGTGGCGTGGTGCAGGATGTAGCTGGTCTCGGCCATTTCGACCATGAAGGTGGACTGCCCGCGGGCCAGGTCATCGCCGGCGCCGATGCGGGTCAGGATGCGGTCGATCGGGCCGATCAATGCGCGGCTGGCCGGCACGAAGCTGCCGATGTGGGCCAACAGCACGATCAGCGCGTTCTGCCGCATGTAGGTCGATTTACCGCCCATGTTCGGGCCGGTGATGACCAGCATCCGGCGGTCCGGATGCAGGTCCAGGTCGTTCGGTTCGAACGGCTGCTCGCGTACCGCCTCGACCACCGGGTGGCGGCCGCGTTCGATCTTCAGGCACGGCTCGGCCTGCAGTTCCGGCCGGGCCCAGTCCAGCGCCTGCGCGCGTTCGGCGAAGGCGGCCAGCACGTCCAGTTCGCTGAGTGCGGCGGCGCACTGCTTCAGCGGCTCCAGCTGCCCGCCGAGGGTATCCAGCAGCTGCTCGTACAGGTACTTCTCGCGCGACAGCGAACGGTCGCGCGCGGACAGCACCTTGTCCTCGAACGCCTTCAGTTCTTCGGTGATGTAGCGCTCGGCATTGGTCAGCGTCTGGCGGCGGGTGTAGTGCACCGGCGCGCGGTCGGACTGGCCCTTGCTGATTTCGATGTAGTAGCCATGCACACGGTTGTAGCCCACCTTCAGGGTGGCAATGCCGCTGCTTTCGCGCTCGCGCTGTTCCAGGTCGACCAGGAACTGGTCGGCGTGGGTGGACAGGCGGCGCAGTTCGTCCAGCTCTTCATCGAAGCCATCGGCCAGCACGCCGCCGTCGCTCAACTTCAGCGGCGGCATCTCGGCGATGGCGCTGGCCAGCAGCTGCGCGCACTCGTCGTGCTCGCCCAGCGCCGCATGCAGGGCCTGCAGGCGTGGTGAGTCCAGCGGGGCCAACACGTCGCGCACCGCCGGCAGCAGGCCCAGGCCGTCGCGCAGGGTGGAGAAATCGCGCGGGCGCGCTGAGCGCAGCGCCACGCGGGTGAGGATGCGTTCCAGGTCGCCAAGGCGGCGGAACTGCTCGCGGATGTCAGCGTCGCTGCCGCGATCGATCAGGGTTTCCACCGCATGGTGGCGCTGTACCAGCACCTCGCGCAGGCGCAGCGGACGATGCAGCCAGCGCCGCAGCAGGCGGCCGCCCATCGGCGTCACCGTGCTGTCGAGCACGCCCAGCAGCGTATTGCGGGTGTCGCCATCAACACGCGTATCCAGTTCCAGATGGCGGCGGGTGGCGGCGTTCATCGCGATCGCCTCGCCGGCAGTCTCCATCGCGATGGAGGTCAGGTGCGGCAGGCGCTGCTTCTGGGTTTCCTCGACATAACCGAGCAGGGCGCCGGCGGCAGCGGTCGCGCGCGGCTTGTCATCGATGCCGAAGCCGCTCAGGTCATGCAGTTTGAAGAAGTTCAGCAGCTGGCGGCGGCCACTGTCGGCATCGAACAGCCACGGCGCGCGGCGACGCACGCCGGTGCGCTGGCGCAGGAACTCCGGCCAGTTTTCTTCGTCGGGCACCAGCAGCTCGGCCGGCTCCAGCCGTGCCAGCTCGGCTTCCAGGGCGTCGTCGGTTTCCACTTCGTTGACCAGGAAGCGGCCGCCAGCCAGGTCGGCCCACGCCAGGCCGTAGCCCTGCTTGCTGCGCGACAGGGCCATCAGCAGGGTGTCGCGGCGTTCATCCAGCAGCGCCTCGTCGGTGACCGTGCCGGGGGTGACGATGCGCACTACCTTGCGCTCGACCAGGCCCTTGGCCAGCGCCGGGTCGCCGATCTGTTCGCAGATCGCCACCGACTCGCCCAGTGCCACCAGCCGCGCCAGGTAGCCTTCATAGGCATGTACCGGCACGCCGGCCATCGGGATCGGTGCGCCCCCGGAGCTGCCGCGCTGGGTCAGGGTGATGTCGAGCAGGCGCGCCGCCTTGCGGGCGTCGTCATAGAACAGTTCGTAGAAGTCACCCATGCGGAAGAACAGCAGCAGGTCCGGGTAATCGGACTTGGCCGCGAAGAACTGCTTCATCAGCGGGGTGTGGTCCTTGGACGCCTTGGCGTTGCTGGTGTTGTCTTTTGTATCAGTCACTTGGGGCGTTTCGCGTCTTGGCAGGGCGTCGGGGCGTGGCCACGCGCAGGCATGGCCGGAGAGATCGTTAGTGTAGCGACCTGGGGCGGTCGATGATCCCGACCGGAAGCCCAGAGACAAGGGCGGTTGCCCGCGACTGTCCGTACGCCAACGCAGGCCCCCGTACACCTGCGGTTTGGTTGATTTCCACGGGGCCCCACGGTAGTGTCAGCCCCGGCGATTTCCGCCAAGCGGCCTCCATGGAAACCGGGGCGACTCACCCCGGGCGGGCGTTGATGGAAAGAACAAGCATGACTGCAGCCTGCATGGCCGCCGAACCTCGTTACACCTGGCGTACCGTCCTGCTGAGCATCCTGGTCGCCATCGTTCCGCTTGCCGGCTCCGCACCCTATACCTTGCTGAAGGCGGTGCTGCTGCTGGCCCTGCTGGTCACCGGCGTGGTTCTGATCCGCCGCCAGCCCGATGTCCGCCTGCGCTACCGCATCGCCCGGTTCATCGTGATCGTCTGCTTCCTGCGCCTGGCCTATGCCTTCTACAGCATCCTCTGGCACGGGCTGCGCTGGAACGAACTGGACCTTCCTGCACAGACACTGCTCTACCTGGGCACCGCTGCGGTGTTCGCCACTGCGCTGGACTGGCGCCTGATCTGGAAGATCTTTGCCCTGTCCACCCTGGTCTTCGGCGGGTCGTGCATCGTGCAGCACCACGTGATGGGCCTTGAACGCGCGCACGGTTTCAGTGGCGGCGAATGGACGGCCATCGAGTTCACCATGGTGACGCTGTGCATGGCGCTGTTCTCGGTCATCCGGTTGATCCAGCCCAATGTCCATCCGGCCGAACGCTGGCTGCACGGCGTGGCCATCGCCGTCGGCGTCTATGGTTCGATCCTGGCGCAGAGCCGCGGGCCGATCCTGGCGTTCATTCCCGCCATGCTGATGGTGATTGCGGTGCACGTCCGGCGCACCCGGCGCTGGCGGGGGGCACTGGCCTTCGTCGGTGCCCTGGTCATTGGCGTGGTCGGCGCCACCTCGGTGCTGAACCATGAGGTGATCCAGCGCTTCGGTGAGGTCAGTGGCGAGATCTCCGGTTTCAACCAGGAAAACGAGGTCGGCTCGGTCCGCGAGCGCATCGCCATGTGGGGTGTGGCGGTCGACGCCTTCGCCGAGCATCCCGTGGCGGGGGTGGGCCTGAACCAGTTCGGTACCTATGCACGTGAGGGCATCGCACGCGGCGAGGTGTCCGAGTCGATCTTCCGCTACAACCACCCACACAACGAGTACCTGGAAGCGGCGGTGACCGGTGGCGTGCCGTTGCTGCTGATCATGCTGCTGGTCTTCATCCTGCCCGGCATCCATTTCGTGCGACGTCTCGGCCACGCCGACGACATCACCGCGATGATCGCCACCGCCGGACTTGCCGTGGTCATCGTCTATGCGCTTTCGGCGTTCACGGACAACGTGTTCTACCGGGCGATGCCGCATTCGTTCTATTTCTACCTGGTGCTGGGTTTCATGCTGGCGACCGCCTTGCCGGCGCGTGACCTGCTCCGGCCAGGGAGTCCTTCCTGATGGCGCATATCCATCTGCTGGCCGCCGACAACCAGCGTGGCCTGTCCCATGACATCCAGGTGATCGAGCGCTCGTTGCAGCAGCTCGGGCACACGGTGACGGTCAGCCGCCTGGACGCGGTGCGCAATGGTGGCGCCTGGAAACTCCGCGGAATGCGCCTGCGCAGGCTGCTGGCCTCGTGGCTGAGCCTGGGGCGCACGCCGGCCCGGTTCGACGTCAACATCTCGCTGGAACATGTCCGGCCGGCGAGCTTCGGACTGGCCAACGTCAATCTGTTGATCCCGAATCCGGAATGGGTGTCCGCACGCAGCCTGCGGATCCTGCCGCGGTTCGATGCGTTGCTGACCAAGACCGAAGAAGCCACGCGCATCTTCAACGCGCTGGGCATGCGCGCGCTGGAAGTCGGTTTCTGCAGCCGTGACCGCTACGACCCGGCAGTGCCGCGCAGGCCGCGCAGCTTCCTGCATGCGGCCGGTACCAGCCGTATGAAGGGAACGGCTGCACTCGTCAATGTCTGGAAACGGCACCCCGAATGGCCCTTACTGACCATCCTGCGCGGCGGCCCTTCGGACGAAGATGAGGGCGGTGCCGCGAACCTGAGAATCGTCCGCGAGCGGCTGCCCGACCAGGAGGTGCAGCGCCTGCAGAACGAACATGCGTTCCACCTGTGCCTGTCGCAGACCGAAGGCTGGGGCCACTATCTGGTGGAAGCGATGAGCTGCGGGGCGGTGGTGATCACCTGTGACGGCGCGCCGATGAATCAGATGATCGACGACAGCCGCGGCATCCTGGTTGCCGCGCACGAGGGCGAGCCCTGCCATCTGTCCAGGACCTGGCATGTGGATGAGAAGGCGCTGGAACAGGCCGTCGAGCGCGCGCTGGCGATGGATGAGGCCGAGTGGACCCGGCTGGGCGCCAATGCACGCGCATGGCACCTGGCCAGCGAGGTGGCGTTCCCGCGCCGTCTGGGCGATGCCCTGGCCAAGCTCTGAGCTGATGTGGGGCTGGTCGCTGCAGCCCGCTCAGCCAGGCACCAGGGTGATCTGCGGATGGCTGCCGAAGATCTCCATGACGATCTCGAAGTAGGTCTGTCCCTGGCCAAACGCCAGTGCCGTCAACTGAGCGTGGATGGCCGCACCGTTGAACCTGCCGCCCTGAGCGAGTTTCGACTGCAGCCAGGCGCGCGTGGTCTCGCGGCCCAGTGCATCGCGGCTGTGGGCGATGTCACGCCACACCACCGTGGCGATGGCATGGCCTGCGAGAGCGCCGTAGCCGCCGTGAAGCAGGTCATCAAGCGCATCCAGGCTTGCGCCCAGTTGCCAGTCTTCGTCGGCCATGAACACGCGATTGATTTCCACGTAGAGGCTGGCGATGTCGTTGATGGACGCGCCTTCGATGTGCAGGATCCGTGTCATCTGCAGACTGTAGCCCTCCCGGGCGGCGGTTGTGTCCGGCGCAGATAATCCAGGGCCGCTTCGGATGGAGTTGGCATGATTATGGTGTTAAACCTGCGTGATTTTCATCGGGCGCTGGCGTGTCAGCGGTATTCGATAATGATATGGCGCCATTATCTGTCGCCTTGTTTTCTGACTGCCTGCACAGTTCCATATATTTGGATCGGTCCATATATAAAGTCCTGTAAAGTTTCCCTTCGCTGCGCCGCCATCGAACGTACGGCCACGATCAAGGGAATTGAGATGCTTGCCTTACGTAATCTCCGTGTGGGATCCCGGCTTGGCGCCGGCTTCGGTCTGCTGCTGCTGTTCATCATGGCCATCGTTGGCCTGGTGCTGTATGGGAATCAGCTGAAATCCGCCCAGTTCGAGAAAGTGGTGGACGTCAACATGGTCAAGATGCGTTTGTTGAATGACATGCTTGATACCAACAACGCGGTGCTGATGCATCGCCGCCTGATGGTGATCAAGCGGGGTGATGAGTTCGACAGGGATTACCAGCGTGCCCAGGAGTTGTCGCGGACCTATGACGGTATCTGGGCCAAGTACATCAAGATTCCGCGTGACGCCACCGGCGATACCCTGGTCGCGCGCATCGAGGCGGCACGAAAGGCCACCGATGCATCAACCCAGCAACTGCATGAGCGCATGAAGGTGGGGGATTTTGATGGGGCAGCGAAGGAGCTGCTGGCCGAGCACGGTCTGGCAACGGCCTGGAATGAATCCATCTCGGCCCTGCTGCGCCACCAGGAAACACTGACCGAACGCAGCCGCGAAGAGTACCGCGCAACCGAATCGTGGACCGGCACGCTGTCGATCGCGTTCGGGGCACTGAGCCTGCTGCTGGGCACGTTGGCGGCCTGGGCGATCACCCGCAGCCTGACCCGTCCGCTGGAAGGCGCGGTGAAGCTGGCCGACGGCATCGCCAGTGGCCGCCTGGACAGCAGCATCGACGCCACCGGCAACGACGAGGTGACCCAGCTGCTGAAGTCGATGCAGCGCATGCAGGCACAGCTGCAGTCGGTGATGGCGGCGCAGGGCGAGCTGGCACGCCAGCACGATGCCGGCAGCCTCAGCTACCGCATGGACGAGAGCGCATTCCCCGGCGACTACGGGCGCATGGTGCATGAGACCAATGCGCTGGTTGGATCGCACGTGCAGGTACAGAACCGGCTGATCGAGGTGATGAAGCACTACGCACGCGGCGATCTGTCGGTGGACATGGACCCGCTGCCCGGCGAGAAGGCGGCGATCACCCAGGCGATGGACGAAACCAAGTCCAGCCTGTCGGCGATCAACAGCGAGATCCGCCGGCTGGCGACAGCGGCCGCGGCAGGCGACTTCAGCCTGCGCGGTGATGAAGATCGCTTCGCCTACGATTTCCGCGACATGGTGGCAGGGCTCAATCGCCTGATGCAGACCACCGACGAGAACCTGGTGCAGGTCTCGACCCTGCTGCAGGCCATCTCGCGCGGCGACCTGACCGTGCGCATGCAGGGGGATTTCCACGGCGTGTTCGCGCGCATGCGTGATGACTGCAACGCCACCGTCGATCAGCTCAAGCAGATCGTGGGCCGTATCCAGGCCAGTGCTTCCAGCATCAACCTGGCAGCGGGCGAGATCGCCTCGGGCAACACCGACCTGTCGCGGCGTACCGAACAGCAGGCGGCGAACCTGGAAGAAACGGCAGCGTCGATGGAGGAACTGACCTCTACCGTGAAGCAGAACGCCGAGCACGCACGCCAGGCCAACCAGCTGGCCATCGGCGCGCATGGTGTTGCCTCGCAGGGCGGTGAAGTGGTCGGGCAGGTGGTCACCACGATGTCGGCCATCGAAGCCGCGTCGAAGAAGATCGCCGAGATCATCTCGGTCATCGATGGCATCGCCTTCCAGACCAATATCCTCGCGCTGAACGCGGCGGTCGAAGCTGCGCGTGCCGGGGAACAGGGCAGGGGCTTTGCCGTGGTGGCCAGCGAAGTGCGTACGCTGGCGCAGCGCTCGGCGGGCGCGGCCAAGGAGATCAAGGGCCTGATCGAGGATTCGGTCGGCAAGGTCGCCGATGGCTCGGCGCTGGTCCGCCAGGCCGGCACCACGATGGGCGAGATCGTGGCCTCGGTGCAGCGCGTGACCGACATCATGGCCGATATCTCTGCTGCCTCCCAGGAGCAGAGCTCGGGCATCGAACAGGTCAACCAGGCGGTGGTGCAGATGGATGAGACCACCCAGCAGAATGCCGCGCTGGTCGAAGAAGCCAGTGCCGCAGCGCGCTCGATGGAGGAGCAGGCGAACCTGCTGGCCGAAGCCGTGTCGGTGTTCCGCACGGGGGCGGTGACCGCCGCCGCAGTACGCCCGGCGCTGGCAGCCGTGGCGGCATCGGTTGCGCCGGTACGCCGGCCTGCGGTGCTGTCGCCGCGGCTTGAGCCGACGCTGGCCGCCAATGCGGGTGGTTGGGAAGAGTTCTAGCAGAGGGCAATGCCGGCAGGGAGACGGCGCCCATCGCGACGGCTGGTCGCGATGGGCGCGGATTTTCTTCCTGAACGTGCGATGGCCGATGAAGTGGCGGACACGCGCATTTCACTTCCGGTTGCCAACCGCGGGAGGACACTGGTGCCATACCGGAACTCAGGAGATGGCCATGAAGACCTCGACCCGATTGCTTGTGCTGGGCACCCTGCTGGCGGCTTCGTCGGTGGCCGGCGCGCAGACCTATGGGCCGCGCGATGAGGGACGCAAGTTCAATGACGGCAGCCGCGTGGTCTGCAAGAACGTGGAAGTGCAGCGTAATTCGCGCGATCCCAACCGCATCGCCGGTACCGCCACTGGCGCCGTGATTGGTGGCCTGCTGGGCAACCAGGTGGGCGGTGGCAACGGCAAGAAGCTGGCCACCGTGGCCGGTGCCGTGGCCGGTGGTGCGGCCGGCCGCCAGATCCAGGGCAACAGCCAGCAGAAGAACGGCGACCGCGTGGTCGAACGCCGCTGCGAGCGCGTTTACCGCTGACCGATGATGCCAACAGCGTAATCCCCCTTCCGCAACGCAGTTCCTCGAACGCCGGCCCCGTGCCGGCGTTCCTCGTTGTGGGGCCCCGTATCGCCGGCCGCTGTGTCGCGCCTATACTGCGCCGACCTCCAAGGATGAATGCCCTGTGAACGAATTGCCCGTCGCAGAGTCGCACGTGCCGGTTGCCGACCGCGAGCCCGGACCCGAGGCGAGCACCCGCTTCGGTCGGCTGCGCGAGCGTACCGATGAGTTGGAACTGTTCATTTCCGGCCTGCTGGCGTTCGCACTGTTGGCGGTGCCTGGGTACCTGTTCGATGCGTGGGCGCGCAGCAGCCTGCACACGGAAGGCATGTACTTCCAGGTGCTGTGGTTTGGTTTCAGCATCAGCGTGGGCATGTGTTACGTGCTGGCGGTAGCGCTGATCGCGCACCTGACCGTGCGCGGGTACTGGATAGGCCTGATCGGGCTGAAATCGCACTTTCCCAAGGGCATCGACTGGGAACGGCTGCCGCAGATGGGCCCGGTATCGCGCGCTTTCCTCAAGGCGCGCGACGGTGGCCTGGACGGCAGCATCGAACGCGCTGATCGTTTGGCCACCATGCTCTTCTCCACCACGCTGCTGGCAGTACAAACGCTGGCCGGCACCCTGGTGATGGCCGTGCTGACGTTGTGCGTGGCGATGGCGATCAGTGCGCTTGCCGGCGGTTCCGATCGTGTGGCCATGATCGTGGTCGGTACCGTGCTGGCCAGCCTGCTTGTACTCGCACTGGTTCCTGCACTGCTGGAGCGTGTCATTGCGCGCCGGCAGCGGCGCGACCAGCCCTATGACGGCCTGCAGCGGTGGCTGCAGCGCTTCCTGGCGGGCCTGCAACGGATTCCCCTGCTGCGCCTGATGCAGACCATGCAGTTGACCCTGCAGAGCAACCTGCGCTCGCGTTCGTTCATGGCGGTCTATCTGCTGGCGGTGATGGTGGCCATGGTGCTGGGCGGGGTGCAGGTGCTGGGTTCGGTGAAGTTCTCGCTGTTCAACCGCTACCAGGTGATGACCGACGAGGCCGTCGAACACGGCATGTTGAGCGCGCATTACGAATCGATGCGTTCGGCGCACGATCAGCTGCTGCCGTACCCGATGATCCCGTCGGACACTATCAGTGGTTCACGCCTGCGTGTGTTCATTCCACACCGCCCCCAGCGCGACAACCCGCTGGCGCGCCAGCACTGCACCGCCTTGCCCGCCGCACGCAATGAAGCGACTGGCGCAAAGGCTGCCAGCGCAGCGGTGGAGTGCCTGTCCCGGTTGTGGCGGGTGCAGCTGGATGGCACGCCGGTTGACCTGCACGACTTCATGCCGATGGAGCGCCGCGATCTCGACATGCGTGGCCTGGTGGGCTATCTGCCCATGGCGACGCTGGCACCGGGTCGCCATGACCTGAGCCTGGTCTGGAATGCCGAAGGGGGCGAGCGCGGCCCGGAGCGACGCCGCGAGTACCGCATCCCGTTCTGGTACGCGCCCGACCCCTGAAAAGGGGGCGGAGGGGATTGAGCCGCATCCCCCGACCTTGCCGTTTACGACTCAATCCCCTTCGTCCCCTTTTTTTCGAGGAGGCGCCAGGCGGCGAGGCTGCCGTAGAGCAGCAGCAGGACGGTGAGAGTGATCAGTTCGTGGCCGACTTCAGCCAGGCGGGCGTCCATCTGGTTCAGGCGCACCATCAGGTTGATGCCCGAGGTGGTCGGCAGCAGCTGCGCCAGCCAGACCAGCGGTTGCGGCGTCATCACCGCCGGCCACGACAGGTTGGCCAGGAAGAACAGTGGGATCGAGGTGGCGATGATGTACTGGAAGGCGCGTTCGCGGGTGCGGAAGAAGCTGCCGACGAACAGGCCGAACGCCACCGTGGCGGCGATGAACAGCGTGCCGCCCAATAACTGGCCCAGTGGATTGCCACCGCGCGGATAGTCCTGCACCCACGCGGTGAAGCCGGCGTACCAGAACAGACCGAACAGGCCGATCAGGCTGAAGCCCAATGCCATGCCCGCCAGCGTTGGCAGGTCGAAGCGCAGGCGCCGGCCCAGCGCGAGTCGGCGGCCACCGAGCAGCACGCCGATGCCCATCAACAGGGTCTGGTGAACGATCAGCTCGGCCACGCCGGGCACGATGGCGCTGCCATAGCCTTCCTGCGTGTTGTACAGCGGGCGCTGCACCAGGGTGACCGGCGGTGCCTGCGGTGCGCCCATGAAGGCCGCCTGGCCGACTACCGCCTCACGCCCGAACGCGCCCAGTGCATCGGCCACGCTGCCCAGCACCCAGCTGGCACGGCCCAGGTAGGCGCCGTTGCCGAGCAACACCAGCTTGGCCGGATGGCCGCGCAGGATGTCGCGTTCCAGGTTGGCCGGGATCAGTACGATGCCCTCGGCGTGGCCGGCTTCCAGCTGCTGGCGTGCACTGTCGATGTCTGCCGGTTGCCCGACCACGCGTGCAACGCGGAGTGCATCGAGCTTTCGCAGCAGCGCGCGGCTGGTCGCGCTGTGGTCTTCGTCCACCACCAGCACCGGCAGGTTGCCGGCCACCTGGTGGCGGTACGCGGCCGGGTAGAAGAACGAGTACAGGATCACCGCGCCGACCATCACCACGATCGCGTAGCGGTCGCACAGCACTGCCATCAGCGTCTGCCGGAGGCTGCGCCAGAGTGCGCTCATGCGTCGGCTCCCGCAGGCTGCGCGGCTTCAGGCGTACGCGCAAAGGCGATCAGGCGCAGGCCGCCGATGCCACCGGCCACCATCGTCATCAACAACAGCGTGGTCAGCGGCCATATCGAAACCTGCAGCGGCGAACCGATGAACTGCTGCTGGGTCTGCAGCTTGATGTAGGCGCTGAGTGGCAGCAACTGATGCCAGATACGGGTGAACAGGGGGCCATCCAGCACCGGGAAGGTGGCGCTGGAGAACGCCAGTGCGGTGCCGATGCTGAGGCCGACCGCGGACAGCGCGGTACCCATGTCGCGGGTGACGCCGACGAAGAACAACGCGTAGGCGGCCGTGGCCAAGCAGAACAGTGGCTGTGCGAGCAGGAGCACGAGCACGCTGCCGGCCACGCCATCGCCGCGCATCCAGGCCAGGTACCCAATGCCGAGCGCGCCATACAACGAGAACAGCAGGATGTACGGCGCGACCTTGCCGGCAATCGCCGACCACGGCATGCGACCCAGCCAGGCGGGCAGGGTGCCGTCGCGGATCTCGCGGCCAAGGCTGCCGGCTACGGCCAGCGCCAGTACCAGCGACAGCACCGCCGGGAAGATCAGTGGCAGCAGGAACAGTTCGTAGCTGCGTGCCGGGTTGTACAGGATGTCCGACTGCACCGCGATCGGCGCCGCACGCAGCTTGCCCGGGCCGACCTGCAGGCCGATGTGCTCGCGCAGCAGGCGCGCGTTCCAGGCCGAGACGGCGTCGCCGATATCGCGCGCCGCCGACTGGCCAGTGGTCATGTAGGTGGCGTTGTAATAGGCGAACACCGTGCCCTGCCGTCCACGCAACGCCTGTCGGGTGACATCACGCGGCACCAGTACGATGGCGAACACATCCAGGCGGCGCAGCTGCGAACGGGCGTCTTCCATGTCCACGGGCTGGCTGGCGATGCGCACGCCGGGGCTGGCATCGAGCATGCGCAGCAGCAGGCGGCTGTCACTGCTGTGGTCGAGGTCGACCACAGCAATGGGGATATCGCGCATCACCGACGGCGTGAACATCCACGCCATCACCGCCAGCATCAGCAGGGGCAGCAGGGTCACCAGCAGCAGGTCGGCACGGTTGCCGCGCAGCGACTGCAGCTCGCGCCGCCACGAAGCGGCGAAGCCGTTGCGGTCGGGGCTCAGTGCTGGGGCCATGCGAACAGCACGCTCATGCCGGGGCGGAAGCCCTCGATGCGGCGTACCGGGCGCACCCGCACCTCGAAGCTGCGGACGTCGTAGCCGGACGACTGACGGGTGGTGCGCCAGGTTGCATAGTCGCCGGCCGGGTTGATGAAGTAGACCTCGAACTCACCGTCCTGGCCGAGTGCCGGCACGTTGCCCTTCAGCTTGCTGCCGACCTTCAGACCCTGCATCTGCGATTCGCGCAGGTTCATCGCCACCCACATGCGGTCGATGTCGACCAGGGTGAACACCGGGTAGCCGGCCGGCACCAGTTCGCCGGGGTCGGCCATGCGCTTGTTGATCTCGCCGGCCACCGGCGCGCGCCCTTCGACTTCGACACGCGCGGCGTTGACTTCGGCCACCGCGCCCTGTGCCTGCTGCACCTGGCCCTGCGCGGCGCGCTTGTCCTGCTCGCGCGCGCCGGCCAACGCCATGTCGTACTGCGCGCGGGCAGCACGGGCCAGTTCGCGCGAACTGGTGGCCTGGGCATGCGCTTCATCGCGCTTCTGCCGGGTCATCACCCCTTCGTTGAACAGGTTCTGCACGCGCTGGTAGGTGGCCTCGGCCAGCGTCGCACCGGCTTCGGCGCGCTTCCAGTTCGCTTCGGCGGCGCGGATGTCCTCGCTGCGCGCGCCTTCGTCGGCCTTGTCGGCCACCGCCTGCGCGGCGGCCAATGCGCCGTGCGCCTGCTGTTCCTTGGCGGCCACTTCGGGGCTGTTGAGCAGGAACAGCACCTGGCCGGGCTGTACGCGGTCGCCCTCGCGCACCTTCAGTTCGGCCACGCGCGCGGTGATCTTGGCGGCCACGTTGATCGTGTCCGCATCGGCCATGCCCTGGATCTGGTCGGCCGGGCTGCGCCAGGCCAGCCACAGGCCGAGCACCACCACGATCAGCAGCACCACTATCAGGATCGGGCCCAAGCGGCGCTTGCCGGGGGGCGTTTTCGCTTCGTCGTGCAGCACATCACTCATGGTCGATCACCTCGTCCGCACGCCGCCGGAACTCTTCGAAACGGTCCATCTGTCCACTGACCTCCAGCAACTGTGCCAGCGCAATATCGTATTGGTAGGCGGCCTGCGCACGCTCGACACGGGCACCGCCCAGGCCGAGCCGCGCGTCGATTACATCAAGCGAAGTCGCCTGGCCTTCGCGGAACGCCAGCTCCTGCAGGCGCAGGTTTTCCTGTGCCTGGGCGATGCTGCTGTCGAGCAGTACGAACTGCTGCCGCGCGGTTTCCAGTTCGTTCCAGGCCTTGCGCACGCCCAGTGCGACCTGGTTTTCGGCCTCGCGCAGGCCGGCTTCGGCCTGCTCCTGCTGCGCACGTGCGGCACTGATCTGCGCCGGCCGCGAGTTCGGCGACAGGAAGGTGTACTTCAGGCCGATGCCGAACGCCCAGTCCGGATCGGTCAGCATCTCGTCGCGGCGGCGGAAGTCGTACTGGCCGAAGGCGAAGATCTGCGGCTTCAGCTTGGCCTGCTGCACGCGCACGCCCTGTTCGGCCTGCGCCACCATCGCCCGCAGGCGTGCGATCTGCGGCTGGCGCGCCTGCGCGGTGCGCTCGAAGCTGGCCACCGGCTCCAGCGGTACGCGCTGCACGAACAACGGCGATACGGGCTGTACTTCGCCACCACTGCGCAGCAGCGTGGCCAGCGCAGCCTTCAACGTGGCCAGATCGTTCACCGTCTTCTGGTACTCACGCTCGGCCTTGTCGCGGGCCACGGTGGCCTGCAGGCGCTGCGCGCGGGTGGCGAAGCCCTCGCGCTCCAGCTTCTCCGCATCGGACAGATGTTGGTTGAGGCCATCGCGCACGTCGCGGCGTACGTCCACCGCCTGCTCGGCCAGACGCTGGCCGAAATAGGCCTGGGCCAGCTGCACGGTCAGCGACTGGCGCTGTGCTTCGCGCTCGGCGCTGGCCTGTTCGTGGGCGGCGCTGGCGGCACGTTGCGCGGCCGGAATCACGCCGCCGGTGTACAGCGGCAGCACAGCCGTCACCACCGGTCGCGTTCTCCAGTCGCGCTCGGTGAACGACAGCGGCGAATCGATGCCGAAGGCTTCAGCCACGGGGGCCAGCGAGCCCAGTGGCAGGGTGAGGGTCTTCTGGAACTGCAGGCGGCGCACTTCGCCGGTGATCTCCGGCAGGCGCAGCAGGCGGGTCGCGTCCTGCAGGTCCTGCTTGTTGCGTACCGCTGCGTCAGCGGCCGCCAGTGCATCGGAGACCTGCTCCAGGCGTTGCCGCGCCTGTTCCCAGTCCAATGCAGGTGCGTCGGTGTTGTTCTGCGCGGACGCAGCGAATGGCAGGCAGGTCGCCAGCGCCAGCGCCAGCGCGGGCTTCGCGCGGTGCATCCTTGTACGTCGGCCGATCACGCCCATGCCGTCCCAGTGGTAAAGAAGTGCGCAAACGGTAGTGCGCGTGGCGTGAAGCCCGGGTCTGCGATCATCGGATTGTCCTCAACGAAGGGTGCCGCTGGCCGCAGTGCGCAGCGCCTGGGTGATGTGCTGCAGCGTGCTTGAGCGTACGGCGGCATGCTGCCAGTACAGCGGCACATCGAGCCAGCGGCGGGGTTCCATTACCACCACGCGGCCGGCGTGCACGGCGGGCGCGACCAGGGTTTCCGGGGCCATGCCCCAGCCGAGTCCGCACGCGGCGGCTTCGACGAAACCGGTGGAGGAGGGCAGGTAGTGTAGCGGCGGCTGCAGCCGCGCGCGGGTCAGCCGTCGCACGAAGCGCCATTGCAGTTCATCCTTGCGGTTGAATACCAGCATCGGTGCGCGCGCCAGGGCTGCTGCCTGCATGCCGTCGCTGAAGTACTGGCGGGCGAAGCCCGGTGAGGCGATGGCGTGGTAGCGCATGGCACCCAGCGGATGCACGTTGCAGCCCTTCACCGGCTGGCTTTCGGCGGTGACCGCACCCAGCACGCTGCCGTCGCGCAGCAGCTGCAGGGTGTGGTCCTGGTCGTCCATGCGCAGGTCGAACAGGTAGCCATGGCGCTGGTGCAGGTCGGCGATGGCCGGCACGAACCACGTATCGAGCGAATCATCATTGACCGCCAGCGGGATCGGCGTACGCACGGCGTCACGGCCACGTTCGGGGAGCAGCTCGGCCAATGCTTCGGCTTCCAGCGCCTGCATCGGCCGTACCCGGCGCAGCAGCGCCTCACCGGCGGCGGTGGGGCGGCACGGCGCCTGGCGTACCAGCAGCACCTGCCCGAGCCGGTCCTCCAGTGCCTTGATCCGCTGCGACAGCGCCGACGGGCTGATCGACAGGCGGCGTGCGGCGGCCTCGAAGCTGCCTTCCTCCAGCACGGCAGCGAACGCGGCCAGTTGTGGATGTACCAGATCCATGCGGGCCTCTTCAGTTTTTCTGCACAGGATAAAGAAAAACCAGATTGTCTTAACCGGTTATTGGCCGCACCCTGCGCATCCCTTCGCTGCCTGGCCTGTCCTGATGTGGATCACCGCTACCGTCGCCGGCCTGTTCGCGGGCGCCGGCCTGATCATCGCCATCGGCGCACAGAATGCCTTCGTGCTGCGCCAGGGCTTGCAGCAACGTCATGTGGGAACGGTGGTGGCCGCCTGCGCCGGCGCGGACATCGCGCTGATCCTGGCGGGCGTGGGCGGCATGGGCGCGCTGGTGCTGCAGTGGCCGTTGCTGCTTCAGGTGCTGCGCTTCGGTGGTGCAGCGTTCCTGCTCTGGTATGGCCTGCAGGCCGGGCTGCGCGCGTGGCGCGGTGGCAGTGCGCTGGCGGCGGGCGAGGTGGAGGGTGGCAATCGACGGCAGGTGCTGCTGACCTGCCTGGCGTTCACCCTGCTCAATCCGCACGTCTACCTGGATACCGTGGTGCTGCTGGGCAGCCTGTCCACGCGCTATCCGGGCGATCTGCGCTGGGCGTTTGCTGCCGGCGCCTGCGCAGCCAGCGTGATCTGGTTCTGTGCGCTGGGCTATGGCGCGCGGCTGCTGCAGCCGGTGTTCCGCAGGCCGAGTGCCTGGCGGGTGCTGGATGCTGGCGTGGCAGTGTTCATGTTCTGCCTCGCCACGCTGCTGCTGTTGCGCCCGCTCTAGGCCACGTCCACCGCGCACTGCGGGGTTTCGCCGGGGCGCAGGGTCAGCACGCGCACGCCGCTGCGGGTAACCGCCACGGTGTGTTCGAACTGCGCCGACAGCTTGCCGTCGCGGGTGTAGACCGGCCATGCGTCCGGCTGCTGGCGGATGGCCGGCTTGCCCTGGTTGAGCATCGGCTCGATGGTGAACACCATGCCTTCTTCCAGCACCATGCCGGTGTGGGGATGGCCGTAGTGCAGGATCTGCGGTTCCTCGTGCATTTCCTGGCCGATGCCATGGCCGCAGTATTCCTTCACTACGCTGTAGCCGTGGCTGCGCGCGTGGCGGGCGATGGCGTGGCCGATGTCGCCCAGGCGTGCGCCGGGGCGCACCGCGGCGATGCCTTTCCACATCGCCTGGTAGGCGGTCTGCACCAGCCTGCGCGCGGCGTAGTCGACCTCACCGACCAGGTAGGTGGTGCTGGAGTCGGCGATGTAGCCGTTCTTCTCCAGGGTGATGTCGAGGTTGACGATCTGGCCGTTGCGCAGCACGTCGGTGGTGCTGGGAACGCCGTGGCAGATGACGTCGTCGATCGAGGTGTTGAGCACGTACGGGAAGCCGTACTGCCCTTTGCTGGCCGGCCGCGCCTGCAACTCATCGACGATCATGCGCTCGACGAACTCGTTGATCTCCATCGTGCTGCGGCCCTGCAGCGGCAGCTGGTCGAGTGCGGCGAACACCTGCGCCAGCAGGCGACCCGATTCGGCCATCAGCGCGATCTCGTCGGGGCGCTTGATGATGCCCATCGGCTCAGACCTGGCCCGGGGGCAGCAACGGTGGCTGCACGCCGGCCGCGCGCAGCTCGCTGGCGACGATGTCCTGGAAACTCAGCGTAGGGTTCAGCTCGCACAGCATGCCGACCCGGATCCAGAAGTTGGCCTGGGCGTTGATCGAACGGCTGGAGACGGTGCAGGCACGGCGCAGCTGGTCGTGCAGGGTGTCATCGATGTTGACGATGCCCATGGGCGGTCCTGGAGGGTTCAATATACGAAGCGTATATGTTTCGTATATTCATCTCAACCCGGCGTCGTTCAGTCCACGCGTGTGGCGAAGCGCAACCGGTTGTCGTCCGGGTCGCGCAGCAGCATTTCGCGGCTGCCCCATTCGGTGTCATGCGGGGGCTGCTCGATCGGCACGTTGGCCGCGCTGAAGGCGCGGTGCAGGCTGTCAACATCGTCGACGATGAAGTACACCGCGCCGCCGACCTCGCAGTCGCCGCTGTGTTCGGTGAGGAAGATCGTCTGGCCGTCGCGGGTGAGCTGGGCGAACAGCGGGAAGCCGGGTTCGAAGCGATGTTCCCAGTCGACCACGAAACCCAGCCCCTGCACGTAGAACGGCAGGGTAGTGTCGGCATGGCGCATGCGCAGTTGCGGGATGACGGTCTGGGGCATGGCGAGGGCTCCGAGGTGGGAACCCAGTGTAGAGCCGAGCCATGCTCGGCTGCTGTTCGCGGTGCCCGCAGTCGAGCATGGCTTGACTCTACAGAAGGCGCCAGCCGAGCGTGGGCTCGGCTCTACCCGGCTCTGGTAGTTGCCAACCTTGGTGGCATTGCCGGACAGTGGTCAGCAGGCCGTCGGCACGGCGGCCATTGCCGCCAGCAGTTCGCGGTTCACCTGCTGGTGCCGGGCCTGCCAGGCAGGAAGATCATCGGCGCTGACGTCCGGCTGGCCATCCAGCGACGACAGCCAGCGCTTGAAGCGGCTCTGGTAGTTGGCCAACGACACTTCGCCGGTGATGTCACTGCCGACCAGGCCGCCGGCGCGCAGTGCTTCGATCACCACCAGCGCGTGTTCCAGCTGGAAGCGGCCCTGGTCCCAGTTGCTGCGGGCGACGTCCGCGGCGAACACGTCCTTGTCGATCGACAGATAGGTCGGCTGCGGCGACTTGGCCTGCTCGGCAGCGAACGCGGCGACCAGGGCCTCGGGATGCTCGAAGCGGCGGAAGGCGTGGCCCATGCCGAGGCGATGGCCCCAGTCGACATCCACGTCCATGCACCAGTACGTCAGGCGCCCGCCCAGCAGCGGGCGCCAGTGGTTCTCCCAGGCATGGCCGAGGCCGATGTCGCTGGAGGTGATGCCGAGTACATGGATGTGCGAGATTTGCGGCAGCTTGCTGGCGGCGTTGACCCACGACCCGCAATGCATGCCGAACGGGAATCGCATGTTGTCCGGATGGTTGTCCAGCACCACCAGCTGGAACGGCGCCTGCGCGCGCATGCGGCGCAGCAGCGGCAGGCTGAGGTGATGGAAGTCACCACTGCCGAGCATCACTGTGCCGAGCAGCGCGGGCAGCGGTGCCAGCACTTCGGCGGCGAAACGGTCCAGGGTGGCATTGCTGCAGGCGAAGCGCAGTGGATCGTGCCACTGCGGCAGGGCCAGGGTCTGCGCCTGTTGCAGCGGCAATACGCCACCGTCCAGGTCCAGGATCAGCGGGGAACGCACCAGCATCGCTCAGCCGCCTCCATCAGGTTCGCCCTGCAGGTACGGGGCCAGCCGGCGCAGGGCGGCACGCAGCAGCGGGGAACGGGCATGGATCGCGTGCCGGGTGGAGGTGAAGCGGGCCCCCAGCTCGGCCTTGATCCGCGAGTCGGTCCAGCCAGCCACGTAGTGGCTCAGGCCGTGCTGCAGGGCGTACTCGAGGTTGTGCATCCAGCTGACCGCGTACAGGTTGTGCTCGCGCGACTGCGGGTAAGCCAGGCCGATGTACTTGTCCACCAGCTTGCCGGCATGCACGTAGCACAGGTTCCAGCCGATCAGCTGGCCCTGGTGGCGGTACAGGAACATCCGTCCCTGGCCCTGGCTGTCGGCCAGCAGATGCTGGAAGTAGGGCAGGCCGAGCTGGTCGAAGTGCACCGCGCTCTGCGCATACACACCCAGGTACAGCGCATGCAGTTCGGCCTGCAGCCGTGGGTCGGCCAGGGCCGGATCACCAGTGGCGATGCAGTCGATCTGCAGGTCGTCGCGCGAGCGCAGCTTGCGCCGGATGTTCTTGCGGCGCGAGGACGACAGGCGGCCGAGATAGCCGTCGATCGAATCGAAATCGATCGCCACCCAGGCCAGCGGCATGCCTTCCAGTTCAACGAAGCCGCGCGCCAGCAATGCCTGCAGGAAGGCAGCGCTGTGCGCGTTGGCCGCGTCGTCCAGCAGTGGTGAATCGATCGCCAGGTCCTTGACCACCAGCAGCCGGGTATCGCCGATCGCGTGACGCGTCACGTCCTCGGCCAGCGCCTCCGGCGCGACGTGTGCCGGCAGCGGGGTGTACTCGGTGCTGGTGGCACCGACGAAGCGGGTCTTCCAGGTGATCCACGGCCGCCACAGGCGCGACAGCGGGAGGCCGAGCAGCCTGCCGCGCAGTTCGTCGTCCATCGTCGTGGTCAGGTCCAGCGGTGCACGGAAGGACGGCAGGCCGCTGGGAAGGCGGCCTGCCTCGAATCCGAGCGGCGGGTGGGCCAGGAAGCCCTCCAGCAGCGCGGCCGGTTCCAGCGCGGTGCTGGATGCGCGTGACGTCATCTCCATCGGCACGGGAACCGGCAGCGCATCGACCTCAGCCCTTGGCCTTGGTCAGCGCCTGGTCGAGCAGGGTGATCGCCAGGTCGATTTCTTCGTAGCTGATGTCCAGAGACGGCGCAAAGGTGATCACGTTCTTGTACCAGCCACCCACGTCGAGCACGAGGCCCATGCGCTTGCCGTCGTGCAGCAGGTCACCGGCCAGGCCGATGTCGACCATGCGGTCCAGCAGTTCCTTGTTCGGGGTGTAGCCGTCGGCCTGGCAGATTTCCGCGCGCAGGGCCAGGCCCAGGCCGTCGACGTCGCCGATTTCCGGGTGGCGCTTCTGCAGGCCACGCAGGCCGTCGAGGAAGTACGCGCCCTTCTCCGGCACGGTGCGCTCGTAGTCCATTTCCTTGCCCAGCTTCAGCACTTCCAGGCCCAGGCGGGTGCCCAGCGGGTTGGAGTTGAAGGTGGAATGGGTGGAGCCCGGCGGGAACACGGTCGGGTTGATCAGCTCTTCGCGAGCCCACAGGCCCGACAGCGGGTTCAGGCCGTTGGTCAGCGCCTTGCCGAACACCAGCACGTCCGGGGTGACACCGAAGTGCTCGATCGACCACAGCTTGCCGGTGCGCCAGAAGCCCATCTGGATTTCATCGACGACCATCAGGATGCCGTACTTGTCCAGCACGCGCTTGAGGCCGGTGAAGAAGTTGCGCGGCGGAATGACGTAGCCGCCGGTGCCCTGGATCGGCTCAACGTAGAACGCGGCGTACTCGGCCTGGCCGACCTTGGGATCCCACACGCCGTTGTACTCGCTTTCGAACAGGCGCTCGAACTGCCACACGCAGTGGTCGGAATACTCGTCCGGGGTCATGCCCTTCGGGCGACGGAAGGGGTACGGGAACGGGATGAACATCGCACGCTCGCCGAAGTGGCCGTAGCGGCGGCGGTAGCGGTAGCTGGAGGTGATCGAAGACGCACCCAGGGTGCGGCCGTGGTAGCCGCCTTCGAAGGCGAACATCAGGCTCTTGCCGCCGCGCGCGTTGCGCACGATCTTCAGCGAGTCTTCAATGGCCTGCGCGCCGCCGACGTTGAAGTGCACGCGGCCGTCGAGGCCGAACTTCTCGTGCATGTCCACGGCAATGGTCTTGGCCAGCTGCACGCGGGTCGGGTGCAGGTACTGGCTGGCGACCTGCGGCAGGGTGTCGATCTGGTCCTTCAGCGCGTCGTTCAGGCGCTTGTTGCTGTAGCCGAAGTTGCAGGCCGAGTACCACATCTGCAGGTCGAGGTAGGGCACGCCCGCACCGTCGAACATGTAGCTGCCTTCGCCGCGCTGGAAGATCTTCGGCGGGTCGACGTAGTGGACGGTGTCGCCGAAGGAGCTGTAGCGGGCTTCGTCGGCCAGCAGCTGCGCGTCGGAGGCAGCGGCGTCGGCGTTCTTGTCAAAAATGTTCATGCAGTTCGGTTCCGTGAAGGACGTTCGAAAGAGGTGGCGGGGGCGTGCTCAGGCGGTGGCCAGCAGCAGGGGCAGTGCGGTGGGCTGCGGGCTGGTGTCGATGCGGCGTGGCTGCAGCAGGCTGCCATCGAGCAGGCGCGGCAACAGCGCGATTGCATCGTGGAAGGTAGCGATGGCGGCATGCCCGATGCCGGCATTGGCGCAATGGGTGATCAGGCGGCGCTTGGCGAACACGAAGTCGGCATCTTCGGATACGCAGAAATCCGAGCTGCCGTCACCGATCATCAGCACGCGCGGTGCTTCGTTGGCGCGCGCCTGCGCGGCGCAGGTGCATTTGCAGGTGCCACTGCGGCAGCCTTCGGCCTGGTAGGGCGATTCCAGTTCCCAGTGGTCCCCGTACCAGCGCAGGTGGTTGGCCACCACCGGCAGTCGCGACAGGCCATGGTTGGCGAGGATGCGGTGGATCGCATAATCCAGGCCGTCGCTGACGATGCGCAGCGGCACGCCCAGCTGCTCGGCGCGGGCGACGAAGGCGACGAAGCCCGGATCGATCTGCACCTGGTCCAGGTGCGCATCGAGCGTGGCCGGGTCCAGCTTCAGCAGCCGCACCTGGCCCTGCATGCATTCACGCGAGCCGATCTTTCCAGCCTTCCATTGGTCTTCCAGTTCCTGCCAGCCCGGCTGGCCGTACTTTTCCAGCAGCGAGTCGATGACATCTTCGAGGCTGATGGTGCCATCGAAGTCACACAGGATGCTCCAGTGCATGGGCAGGTCCGTCGATGAAAGAAACGCCCGGCCCGATGCCGGGGCAGAATCAATGTAGGCAGGCCGCCTTTCTCGTTCCTTTCCTGTTGAAAGGCTTCATTGACGGGCTGGGAAAGCGTTCAGGAAGGTGCATGGATGAATGCGTGAGGTGCAGTCCATCCGTGCGTCTTGAAGTCACGCGCGGGCCAGCACCTGCAGTATTTCGGCCGTCTCTTCACGGGTCTGCCAGGCACTGTTGCCAAGGGTAAGCATGCGTGCGGCGAAGTCGCGTGCGTTGGGCATGTCGTCCTGCGGCACGATGCCGCGCAGGTACGCGTAGTCGGGCAGGGCATGGATGAACATGCGGCTGGCGCCGAGCCCGCGTGGCCACAGGTCTTTCAATACGGCATCGCGGGCGCGCTGGCTGGGCAGCAGCAGCATCAGCATCGGCCAGGTGCCACCGCTACCGGCAAGGCCGTCGACCACCTCAACGGCTGGCAGCTGTGCCAGCTGCACGCGCAGCTGCAATGCACGCAGGCGCCCTGCCTGCAGGAAGGCCGGCAGGCGCCGCGCGGCATGGGCACCGATGTTCTGCCGCCACTGGCTGACCCGGTGCTGCGGAATCTGCAGCGGGAAAATGTCACCGACCGCTTCTTCCAGGTCGCCACGCTGCAACGCACTGCGCAGCGGATTGCCGTACACCAACGACAGCAGCGATGGCCGATAGCAGGCGGCCAGGCCAAGCAGCTGCAGACTGCGCAGCAGTTCCCAGCGCAGGCTGGAACGCACCTGTTCGGCGGCATGTCCGGCCAGCGCGGCACGCAGCTCGTCATCGCGGCTGACCAGCAGGCCGCCTTCGTGCAGGCTCAGGCCCTTGCCGGCGGCCAGGCTGAAGAATCCGATATCGCCACGCAGGCCGACACTGCTGCTGCCGACCCGTGCACCGAGCGCCTGCGCGGCATCCTCGATCACCCAGGCGCCAGCGCCGCGCGCAACCTCGCAGGCCAGCTCGACATCGGCGATGCGCCCGCCCAGGTGGGTCGGCAGGATCGCCAGCGTGCGCGCATCGGCCAGACGCTTGAGCTGGCCGGGGTCGAAGTCGAAATGACCGTGGCGGGTATCGCACAGCTGCACGCGCAGGCCCAGGCTGTGCACCGCGATCGGCACCAGCGGGCAGGTATAGGCCGGCAGGATCACGGTGTCGCGCTTGGGTGCACGCTTGCGAAGCGTACGCAGCGCGATCAGCAGCGCGTGCGTACCGGAACAGGTCAGCTGCAGCGGCGGTGTGCCGAGCTGGCTGGCCAGGACGTCGCGCAGGTCGCCACCACCGGGCAGGAAATCGCTGGCCTGCATCGGCAGGCCAGCCGTCGGGGGCAGTTCGCGCGCTAACAGGCTCATCGCAGCGTGCTCATGGGGCACTTTCGGCGGGGCTGTGCGGGTCGTCGGCTTCCGCGCGGCCGAGGCAGACGATGCCGGCCACGATCAGCACCGCACCGAGCAGATGGTGCAGCGTCAGCGGCTCGTTCAACAGCCACGCCGACAGCAGCAGCACGCTGATCACTTCCAGGTGCGAGGCGGCGAATGCGGGGCCGATCGGCGCATGCCGCAGCAGGCTCATCCAGGTGAAGAATGCACCCACGTAGCCGAGGATGGCGCCGTACACCCACGGCTGAGACAGCACGCGCAGCAGCCACGCGGTGTTGGCCTCGACCGGCAGCGCGGCATCACCGGCGTACTTGAAGCACAGCTGGGCCAGCGTGTCGAAGGCCATCAGCAGCGGGAAGCCGATGACATAGAGGCGCCTCATGAGCCGGCCCCCACCACCGCCACGCCTGCGGTTACCAGCAACATGCCGGTCACCCGCAGCGGCGTGAGTTTCTCGCGGAACAGGAAACGGCCGGCGATCATCAGCGCGACGATGTTGATCGAGCCCAACAGCACGCCCTTGGACAACGGCACCAGCGACAGGAACGCGATCCAGGCGACGAACTCAAGCACGTAGCAGGCGATGCCGATCCACAGCCAGGGGCGGCTGAGCATGTGTTTCCAGCGTTGCAGTCCTTCGCCTTCCTGCGGATCGCTGGCGGCGGCCTTGAAGGCGAGCTGGCCACCGGTATCGAGTACCACATTGGCCAGCCACAGCAGCGTGGCAAGTGCCCCCATTTCAGGCCACCGCCTTGAGCACGCCCGTGCGTTCACCGATCTCGGTGAAAAAGCGCGCGCTGCGGCGGATCACGTCGCGGCGTTCGCGGTCGATGGTGATCATGTGGTAGCTGTCTTCCAGCACCACCAGTTCCTTCGGACCGCTGACCCGCGACATCACCAGCTCGGCGTTGCCCATGCTGGCCACGTCGTCTTCGCGGGCGTGCATCACCAGGCACGGTGCGGTGACCTGGTGCAGATGGCGTCGGGTCCAGTTGCTCAACGCACGCATCTCGGCCAGCGCATGCCAGGGGTTGCCCGGTAGGCCGGCGGCGGCGCTGTCGCCGGACAGCATGGCGGCGCTCACCTGCGCACGCAGGCGCTCGTCACGCAGGCCGTACGGCGGTTCTTCCATGAACATGCGGTCGCGGCCGATGTTGAAGCGCTTGAACCACGGCAGCAGGAACGAGAAGCGGGCTACGGCGGGAATGTTCCAGCCGTCGTAACGGAACGTGGCGCCGTACACGCCGACCCCGGACACCCATTCCGGGCGCCGGGCAGCCAGGGCCAGCGACAGCACCGCGCCCATCGACAGGCCGCCGACGAACAGCTGGTCAACCTTGCCGCGCAGGGTTGCCGCCGCATCCTCCACGCCCTGGTACCACTGTTCCCAGGTGGTCGCCAGCAGGTCATCCACGCTGCCGCAGTGGCCGGGCAGCTGCACGCCGTGCACGGTGAAACCGGCGTTGTTCAGCCCTTTGCCCAGCATGCGCATTTCCGCCGGGGTGCCGGTCAGGCCATGGACCAGCAGCACGCCCTGTGGGCCACCGGGGAGGAAGAAGTCGTGCGATTCGGTCACCTGGCGGCTCCGGGACGGCAGTGGGGATGGCAGGATCGCAAGCGCGATTTTCGCCAGCCTTTCATCGCCCCGGGCCGGGTCAGGGCGCCTTCAGCAGCGGCAGCGTGATGGCGACCTTCAATCCGCCACCGGGGCGGTTCAGAAAGCTCAGGCGGCCGCCGAAGTGCTCCACCGCCTCATGCGCGATGGCCAGGCCGAGGCCGGTGCCGCTGGCAGCGGTGCCCGGCGCCCGGAAGAAGCGCTCGCCCAGCCGTGGCATCACGTCGTCGGGCACGCCGGGACCGTTGTCTTCCACATACAGTTCGACATCATTGTCGTCCAGCGCATGCACGCCCACCGTGACCGTCGCATTGCGGCCGGCATAACGAAGGGCGTTGTCGATCAGGTTGTCCAGCGCCTCCTGCAGCATGGCGCCGTTGCCGAGTACACGCAGCGGATGGGGGCTGCCGCGGTAGCCCAGATCGATGCCATCACGGATCGCTTCCGGTACCCGCATGCCGACCCACTGCGGTACCAGAACGCCCAGATCCAATGCCTCGACCGTTTCCGGCACGGTCTGTGCCCGGCTCAGCGCCAGCAGCTGGGTGCTGACCCGTGCCGTGCGCTGGTTGAGCCGGCGGATGTGCTGCAGTGCCTCGCGCACCGTGTCCGGGTCGCCGTGCGCCAGCGCCTGGTCCACGTGCAGTGCCATGCCCGCCAATGGGGAGCGCAGCTGGTGCGCGGCATCAGCGATGAAGCGGTTCTGCAGGGTGATCATTTCCGCCTGGCGCGCGAACAGATCGTCGATGGTGCTGATCAGCGGCTGGATCTCTTCCGGTACGTCGGCATCGGAGATCGGCGCCAGTTCGCCGCGGCGCTGCGCCAGGCGGGTCCTCAGCGGGGTCAGGATGCGCAGGCCGTACGTCACGCCGAACCAGACCAGCGCCGCGGTACCCAGCGCCAGCATGGTCATCAGCGGGATGATGATCATCAGGATCTCGCGCGCACGCTGCCGGCGGTCGGCCATGCTCTCGGCCACGGTCACCGCCAGCTGGTCCTGCGGATCGTTCATCGCCTGCGTGCAGACGGTGGCCATGCGCACCTGCTGGCCATTGAGGTTGCCGTCGTACAGCGCCGGATGCACGCCGGCGCAGTCCTGCGAAGGGGCATACGGGCTGAAGTCTGCATTGCCGCTGAGCGTACCCATGCGGCTGCTGTCGACGTTGAAATAGCGATGGCCGTCGGGGTCGTACTCGATCAGGAAGCGCGCCTGCGGAGACAGGTCGCTGGTCACCGGCATGGTGCTCAGCATCTGTGCGAACGAATGCGTGTCGTCGATCAGGTTGCGGTCGTGGATGCGGTTGGAATAGTCCAGCGCAACGTAATAGGCCAGGATCGTGTTGAAGGTGAGCAGGCCCAGCATCGGCAACGCCAGGAAGGCGAGCAGGCGCCGGCGCAGGCTGGGCGGTCCACTGATCACGGGGTGCCGTCGTCCTGCGCGTCTTCCAGCATGTAGCCCAGCCCGCGCACGGTGCGGATGCCCATGCCGCCGGGCTGCAACTTCCGGCGCAGGCGGTGCAGGGCGATGTCCAGGCCGTTGTCGGTGAGGTCCTGGCCCCAGTCGCACAGCGCTTCCACCAGTTGCGCGCGCGACACGATGCGCTCGGCGCGTACCGCCAGTGCCGACAGCAGGCCGAACTCGCGCGCGGTCAGTTCCAGCGACTGGTCGTCGATCCACACCCGATGCCCGGCCAGGTCGATGCGCAGGCGGCCGATGCGCAGGTCCGGGTTGCCATTGCTGGTGACCCGGCGCAGCTGCGCACGCACGCGCGCTTCGAATTCGTCCAGTGCGAACGGCTTGACCAGGTAGTCGTCGGCGCCGAGGTCGAGCACACGCACGCGTTCTGCCAGGCCGTCACGGGCGGTCACCACCAGCACCGCCAGGCCATCACCACGCTGGCGCAGGCGCTGCAGCACGTCGCGGCCATCCAACTGCGGCAGGCCCAGGTCCAGCACCAGCAGCGCGTACTGGGTCGAGCCCAGCGCGGCGTCGGCGTGCGCGCCGTTGTCGACGTGGTCGACCACATGGCCCTGCCGGCGCAGCGAGGCGCACAGGCCGGAGGCGATATCCGGGTCGTCTTCAGCAATCAGAACGCGCATGCGCGGGGCTCCTGTAACGGTCTGGCCCGCCGGATGGACGGGGGTGGGCCTCTCTCGGCTGCCGAGGGTAGCCGCAAACCGGGTGAAGGTGGAGCGCGCCGGCGCCGTCGGTCGCGGTCGCGCTTTCCGGCCATTCAGTCCTGCAGGCCCGGCTCGCCCTGCGCCAGCGGCACCCGCGAACCGTCAAGCAGGCCACGGCTGAGTTTGCCATCTTCGATGAACAGCAGTTCGCCGTTCTCGCCGTTCTTGATGCTGCTGTCGATGGCGATCACGCGGTCGCCATGGAAGCTGCTGACGTGCGGCATCGAAGTGTGGCCGACCACGATGCGCGCGAGCTGCAGGCGGTCGAGCACCTTCTGCACTCCTGCGGTGTCGAGGCGGCCATCGAAGTAGCCGCGGTACCAGATCGGGCTGGTCTTGCCGTCATACAGCGGTGCGGTGGCCGGGTCGGCCTTCACTTCGGCCTTGGGCAGGCCGAGCGAGGCCTGGTAGGCCGCATTGGTGCGCGCCGGGTCCAGCGCCAGCTGTACTGCTTCGGGCGAAATTCCGCCGTGCAGGAACAGGGTGTCGCCGATCTTCAGCAGCACCGGGCGGGTGCGCAGCCACTGGCCGATCACCGAGTCGGCGCCATACAGCTGCGGGTAGCTGCGCCCCAGCAGCTGGGCACTGCGCAGGTACTTCGGGTTGACGTAGCGCAGGTCGTCGTACAGCACCATGGTCTCGTGGTTGCCAAGCACGAAGTGCACCGCGCCACCGGCGGTAGCCGCCTGTTGCTGCAGGCCGTAAAGCAGCCAGAACGCTTCGGTCACCTGTGGGCCACGGTCGAACACATCGCCGGCGATGACCAGGGTGTCCTTGCCCAGCGCCCAGCGGTCCTGTGCGTCGATCACCTTATTGGCGCGCAGCAGGCGCACCAGCAGCCCGTACTGGCCGTGGATGTCGGACAGCGCAACGATGCGCGGCACGGCCGGCAACACGGAGATCGAAGGTGCATTGGGTGCAGCCACGTGCACGCTGTGTTCGTAGCCGCAACGCGGGGCGATGTCGGTGCCTGAGGCCTGCGTGGCAAGCGTGTGCGACTCGACCTTGTCGTCGCAGATCCATCTGGCCTGCAGCTGGTTGCCCTGGCGGAACACATAGGGGCCATCGGCCTGCACGTGGTCGGCGGGCGCGGCAACCTCGCGGGCCTGCGTGGTTGCTGTGACGCAGGCCAGCAGGGGTAACAGCAGGGCGGTCAGCAGGGAAGGGCGATCGCGCGACATCGGGGGCATCCAGCGGCGGAAAAAACCGATGCTAACCGGCGCGGGCGTTCGTCGGTGTGCGCGAATGGGCGGGTCAGGTGTCGCGCCCGTCGTCCTTGAGTTTGCGTACGCGGGTGGCGGCGGGCTGAAGCGGCTGGCCGTCGCGCCCGCGCGGCTGCATGTAGGGCAGCGGCCGCCGCGTCGCCAATTCGACCAGCTGTGAATGGGCTTCCCCCATACCGAAGCGATGGCGCTCTCCCCACTGGCGCAGCGCGACCAGCAGCGGGAACAGTTCCTGGCCGGCGGCGGTGAGCACGTACTCCTGGTAGACCGATCCATCGGAGGCCGGCCGCAGCTGCAGGATGCCGGCCTCGACCAGCCGGCGCAGGCGGTCGCTGAGGATGTTGCGCGCCGCGCCGAGGCTGCGCTGGAAATCACCGAAGCGGGTGATGCCGTCGAACGCGTCGCGGATCACCAGCAATGCCCAGCGGTCACCGAGCAGGTCGGCACTGCGGGCTACAGGACAGGGACTGTCGGCGTGCATGCTGGGTACCTCCGAATGTGGTTGCAGTTTAAAACCAATGGCGATAGCCTGCATCTGGTTTCAAATTGCAACTACAAGATGAGTGCCGCATCTCTTCCCCGCCCGCTGCTGGTCCTGCTTGCGGTTGCCGCCGGCGTCAGCGTTGCCAATGTCTACTACGCACAACCGCTGCTGGATCAGCTTGCACGCGCCTTTGCACTGGACCGGGCCGTGGCCGGCGCGGTGCTGGCTGCCACCCAGGCCGGCAGCGTGCTGGCGTTGCTTGGCCTGCTGCCGCTGGCGGACCGCGGTGACCGGCGACGCCTGCTGCGGCTGCAGCTGATCGCACTGGTGCTGACCCTGTTGTGGCTGGCGGCGTCGCGCACGGCGAGCTGGCTGTTGTCTGGCATGCTGCTGGCCGGATTGCTGGGCACGGTGCTGACCCAGGGCCTGATCGCCTACACCGCCACGCTGGCACCGCCCGAGCAGCGCGGTCGCATGGTTGGCGTGGTGCAGGGCGGAGTGTTCATCGGCCTGCTGCTGGCGCGCGTGGTGTCGGGTACGGTGGCGGCGGCCTTTGGCTGGAAGATGGTCTACCTGCTGTCCGCGGTGGTGATGGCGGCATTGGCGGCGCTGCTGTGGCAACGCTTGCCCGCAGTACCGGTGCCGTCGGTCCCTCCACGCTGGCATGAGCTGCTGGGCTCGATGCTGGGCATGCTGTGCCGGAATCGAATGCTGCGCGAGCGTGGCCCGCTGGCGTTGCTGTTGTTTGCCGGCCTCAACGTATTCTGGGCGGCGGCGCCCTTGCCGCTGTCGGCCCCGCCGCTGCACTGGTCGACCGCAGCCATCGGCGCGCTCGGCCTGGCCGGCGTGGTCGGTGCGTTGATGGCGGCGCGGGTCGGGCACTGGATGGACTGCGGTTTCGCACATCGGGTCAGCCTCGGCGCGCTGCTGTTGATGCTGGTCGCGTGGTGGCCGCTGCTGGGCCTGCCGCAATCGCTGTCCTTGCTGTTGGGTGTGGTCGTGCTCGACCTGGGCGGCCAGGCACTACATGTTTCGAACCAGGCATTGCTGCTGCGTGCACCGGCAGAACAGCATGGGCGCCTGGTGGCTTTGTACATGCTGTTCTATGCGGTGGGCAGTGGTGCAGGAGCGGCGGCGGGGCCCTGGATGCAGGTGCGGCATGGCTGGCCTGCCGTGTGCCTGCTGGGGGCAGGCATCGCGTTGCTGGCGCTGCTGTGGTGGGCAGCATGGCGGGTGGTGGCGGTGAAAGCAGCGGCTGGCGCTGGTGTCGGTGGCGTCGGCTGTCGGTAGCGTCGACCGTTGGTCAACTGCTCTTGCCGCGGAGCGCGAAAAGCCCGCGCTGCGCGTGATAGTCGACTGGCAGTCGACTCTACACATGGGTTGCCTGCCGCGCAGCGTTACCGCTGCAGCGCGCGCCGCCCGGGGGCCTCCTGCAATGCCTCGCTGGCCACCACCACGCGGTTGCGGCCGCTGCGCTTGGCCTCGTACATCGCGGCGTCGGCACGTGCCATCAGCCGCTCGTAATCCGGATGACCATCGTGACCGGCCACGCCGATGCTGGCGCTCAGTTCCAGCACCTGGCCATTGGCCAGCGCTACCGGCGACTGTGCGATCTGCCGGCGCAGGCTTTCGGCGATCACGGTCGCCTGCGATTCGCTGGCGGCCACCAGCACCACCACGAATTCTTCGCCGCCATAGCGGAACAGGTAGTCGCTGCCACGCGTGAGCTGGCCGAGCAGGCCGGCCACATGCTGCAACGCGCGGTCGCCGGCATCGTGGCCATGGCCGTCGTTGATTGCCTTGAAATGATCCAGGTCGAGCAGCAGCAGCGAGAACGGTGTGCGGTTGCGCGTGGCCAGCTCGATTTCCCGGCGCAGCACGGTGGGCAGGAAGCGGCGGTTGAGCAGATTGGTCAGGGCATCGCTGCCGGCATCCAGTTCGCCGATGCGCTCGAACAGCAGTGTCATCAGGGTGCGGATGGCGGCCAGGTCCTCGCGTATGGCCGGCAGCACCGCCAGTCGCTGTGCCGGGGCATCGCCGCTCGCGCGCTGCAGGTGGCCGTCAATGCGGGCCATCAACTGGCCCACCTGCTGCGTTTCGCTGCTTTCGCCGAAGCTGGGGATGCCCTTGTGGGTGAACCACAGGCCGAACTCCGAGGTGGCCAGGCTGGCGTTGTCGCTGGCCTGCACATGACCGGCGAGTGCGTAGAGCAGGGCGTTCTCCCAGTCCAGCAGCAGTGCGCGTTGACGCTCGCGTTCGGTGCCGACGTTCTGCACCAGCGAGAACAGCCGGTACGCAGCATCGGCACGGGTGGAGCGCTCGCGTGCATGGGTGTAGGCCAGGGTCATGCCTTCCATGGCGATATCCATGATCGCGCTGAGGCAGTCGATGGCGGCGAACGCGGTGGCGCTGTCGGGCGCGTCGTCGCGCAGGCGCACGAACAGTTCGTGCTTGAGCACGCGCGCGCCGCGGGTGACCAGATCGACCGGAATGCCGACCCGGGCATGCACATCGCCGATCACGCGCTGTGAGGCAACGGTGCTGGCAATACCGTCGGCATCGGTGGTCAGCAGCTGCACCAGCCAGCGTTGCATGGCTGGCTGCAGGCGCTGCTTGACCTGGTCATGGGACAGGAAGCGGCGTGCACGCCCGTCCTGCAACAGTACTTCGTAGAAGCGTTGGGCCAGCGCCGGCGGGGCATCGGCGGCGGCGGCGTGCAGCAGCGCGGTGGCGGCAGGGCCGGCCTGTTGCAGGCAGTGCTGCCAGGCCTCGGCCAGCGGCTGGCTGGCATCGTCCAGTTGGGGTGGTTCCACGTCGATCTCTGACTGCGTACGGCAAACCACGGGTATCGGCCGCGGTGGCGTACGGTTGATGGCAGGTTGGCCGGCCAGTTTACGCGCGATGCAGGGTTGCACGGTGCGCAAAGCACAACGGTGCCGCTGCGGCAATGAGTGAACGCATTTGAGAATCACTCGCATTGATGGGAGAATACGCGCACGGATCGGGCCGCAGGCGACTGCAGCGACGCTCCGCCTCCCCCTCGTCGTTGCCTCAAGCCCTTTGCCAGAGGCCCCGTTGCCCTGCCAGAAGGTCCAGATCATGTCTCCTGCCGTTGTCCTTTCGCCGCGCCCGCTGGCGCTTGCCGTTGCCGCCCTGCTGGCGGGCAGCGCCCTGACCGCCAAGGCTGAAACCGACGCCACCGATATCGACACGGTGCATGTCACCGCCTCGCAGATTGCCCGCCAGGCGTTGGGCACTTCGACCATCACCGCTGAGGACATCGCCAGGCGCCCGCCGGCCAACGACATCGCCGAACTGCTGCGCACCATGCCGGGCGTCAACCTCACCGGCAACAGCGCCTCGGGCCAGTACGGCAACAACCGCCAGATCGACCTGCGTGGCATGGGCCCGGAAAACACCCTGATCCTGGTCGATGGCAAGCGCATCGGTGCCCGCGATGCCGTGCGCATGGGCCGCAGCGGCGAGCGCAATACCCGTGGCGATACCAACTGGGTGCCGGCGGAGATGATCGAGCGCATCGAAGTGCTGCGCGGTCCGGCGGCAGCACGCTACGGCTCCGGTGCTTCTGGCGGCGTGGTCAACATCATCACCAAGCGCCCGACCGGCGACCTGACCGGTGCGGTCGACCTGTACGGGCTGGTGCCCGAGCACAGCGCCGAAGGTGGCAGCGAGCGTGTCGGCCTGCAGCTGAGTGGGCCGATGACCGATACCCTGTCGTTCCGCCTGTACGGCAATCTCAACAAGACCGACGCCGACTCGCTGGACCTCAACCGCCAGTACGCCACCAACCCGAACGCAGTGCCGCCGGCTGGCCGCGAGGGCGTCAAGAACCGCGATGTCAACGCGCTGCTGCGCTGGGACGTGACCGCCAACCAGGTGGTCGAGTTCGAGGCCGGCACCAGCCGCCAGGGCAACATCTATGCGGGTGACCGCGCGGTCAGCACCACCGGCACCTCGACACCGATCGATCTGGGGGCCTTGGCCGAGCAGCAGGCCGAGACCAACCGCATGTACCGCAACACCGGCGCGATCACCCATCGCGGCCGCTGGGGTGATGTGACCTCGCGGGTAACGGCGGCAGTGGAGGCGGTGAACAACTCGCGCATCAACGAAGGCCTGGCCGGTGGCCCGGAGGGCAGCTTCAACGGCACCGACTGGTCGACCTCGCGCCTGCGCAACTACCAACTGGACGGCGAAGTGAGCTTCCCGACCACGCTGGGCGGCGCCGAGAACATCTGGACGCTGGGCTTTGAATACCTGGACAGCCGCCTGACCGACCCGTACTCGATGAGCCAGTCCAGCAGCAGCGGCGGCGGCATTCCGGGGCTGTCGGCCGATCGCGCGCGCGGCAAGTCCGATGCGCAGACCACCGCCGTATTCGTCGAAGACAACATCTACCTGGGTGAGCGCTGGATCGTCACCCCGGGCCTGCGCTTCGATCACCACAGCCAGTTCGGCAACAACACCAGCCCCAGCCTCAATGCGCAGTTCCGCATCAACAGCGACTGGGTGGTGAAGGGGGGTATCGCCCGTGCATTCAAGGCACCGAACCTGTACCAGTCGAATCCGGACTATCTGTATTACACCCGTGGCAATGGCTGCCCGAATGCACTGCCGAGCCTGGGCGCCGGCTGCTACATGCGCGGCAACGCGGACCTGAAGGCGGAAACCAGCCTGAACAAGGAACTGGGCATCGAGTGGGCACCGCAGAGCGGCTGGCAGGCGTCGTTGACCTACTTCCACAACGACTACAAGGACAAGATCCAGGCCGGCTACACCCAGATCGGGCTGACCGCCGACACCAAGGGCCGCATATTCCGCTGGGAGAACGCACCCAAGGCGATCGTGCAGGGGCTTGAAGGCAACCTGGTGATCCCGCTGCTGGGCGAGCAGGGCAGCCGCCTGAAGTGGAGCAACAACTTCACCTACATGGTCGAGAACGAGAACAAGACCACGCGCCAGCCGCTGTCGGTGATCCCGAAGTACACCATCAACACCATGCTGGACTGGCAGGCCACCGACAAGCTGTCGCTGCTGCTGACCGGCACGTTCTACGGCAAGCAGGAACCGGCCACCACCAACATCAACAACGACCCGCGCTGCACCGGCACCTGCGACCCGTCGATTGCACTGCAGGATCGCGGTGCGTACAACATCTGGGGCGTGAGCGCGCGCTACAAGGTAACCGAGACGGTCAGCTTCGGCTTTGGCGTCAACAACCTGGCCGACAAGCGCCTGTTCCGCGAGGCCAACAGCAGCGATGCCGGTGCGGCGACCTACAACGAGCCGGGTCGCGCGTACTGGGCCAGCCTGCGCTTCGGGTTCTGACCCCAGGCCGGCGTCGTTCCACGGGGCTCGCCAGGCATGCCTGGCGGCTCCGGACCGGTACGCCTGCAATGTTATAAACACCGTAATAGTCTCCCCCGCCAGCACGGCGTAGCCTGCACCGCATCGCAAAGGAGCTGTTGCCATGGGCCACGACCACGATCACCTGCCATCCGAGATCCGCCACGAGAAACCCTTGTGGTGGGCGCTCGGCCTGACCTCCACCTTCCTCGTCGTCGAGGTGGTGGGCGCGTTCTGGACCAACAGCCTGGCGCTGCTGTCCGACGCGGCGCACATGGCCACCGATGCGCTGGCGCTGATGATCGCGCTGGTCGCGGTACGGCTGAGCCGTCGCCCGCCCGACGCGCGCCGCACCTACGGCTATGCGCGCCTGGAAGCGCTGGGCGCGATGATCAACGGTGCGATGCTGTTCGTGGTCGCTGGCTACATCCTGTGGGAGGCCATTGGGCGTTTCCGCGAGCCGCAGGAGATTGCCTCGTCGGGCATGCTGGTGATTGCCGCAGCGGGCCTGGTCATCAACCTGATCTCGATGCGCCTGCTGCAGGCCGGCAGCGGCGAGAGCCTCAACGTGAAGGGCGCCTACCTGGAAGTGTGGGCGGACATGCTTGGCTCGGTGGCGGTGATTGCTGGTGCGCTGTTGATCAAGTGGACCGGCTGGAAGCCGATCGATCCCATCCTGGCGGTGCTGATCGGCCTGTGGGTGCTGCCGCGCACCTATGTGTTGATGCGTGAGGCGATCAACGTGCTGCTGGAAGGCGTGCCCAAGGGCATGGACGTGGCCAGGGTACGTGACAGCCTGTCCGGCCACGCTGCGGTACTGGATGTGCATGACCTGCACGTGTGGGCGCTTGCTTCCAGCACCCCAGCGCTCACCGCGCACATCGTGATGCGCGACGGCACCGATGCCGATGCGCTGCGCCGTGAACTGGGCGGGCGCCTGCACGATGACTTCGGCATCGAGCACGTGACACTGCAGATCGAAGCGGACCACTGCGGCGAAGCCTGTGGTGAGCCGGTGCCGGCCAAGGGCGGCGAGCACGAGGGCCATGAGGGCCATGACCACGGCGAGGACGCGCAGGGCCATCGCGGTCACGTGCATCGCTGATCGAAGGTGACGCGCGTGCCGGGCGATGCCCGCCGCAGCTATTCGTCCCGTCGCGAGGCCAGCCGATCCGCCAGCCGGGTCGGCTCCGGCAGCCGGTAACCGCGCAGGGTGCGCTGCACCCAGGCCAGCGCGGTATCGGCACTGACCCGATGGCCGCCGGCCACGAACAGCGGCTTGCAGCGCACCTTGCTGCGCAGCACCCAGCCCAGTTGTTCATCGCCCTCCAGCAGCGGCGTATGTGCACCGGCCTCGGCGCCCGGCTCGACGAACCGGCCCACCAGCTTCGACTTGGCCACGCCGATGCTCGGCAGGTCGGTGACCACGCCCAGATGCGCGGCCACGCCCAGCCGGCGCGGATGGCTGATGCCGTGGCCATCGACGAACACCAGATCCGGCGCCTGCGGCAGCAGCGCCAGTGCCGCCAGCAGCGCCGGCAGCTCGCGGAAACTGAGCAGGCCGGGGATGTAGGGCATCACCGTAGGAATCCGCGCGATCTCCTGCGCCACGGGCTGCAGCGTCTTCGCATCCAGCAGCACCGCCGCGGCGCGGGTGATGGCGCCGTTGTCTTCAAAGCCGACATCCAGCCCGGCCAGCCAGCGCATGTCGCGGGGCAAGCGGTCCTGGCGCTCCACGCGGCCGGCAAGCTGGATCTGCTGCGCGCGGGCAGTGGCGACGCTGCCTTCCCAGCGTCCGGGGTCGATCACCGTATTCATTGGCCGCAGCATCGCATGCGCGGCGCCACGGCCCGGTGAGTGGCGCCCGGGGCTACAATGGCAGCCTGCCTTTCCTCGCGTTGGAGACCCTGCAGTGACCCGTAAACTCGTACTGTTGCGCCATGGCCAGAGCCAGTGGAACCTGGACAACCGCTTCACCGGCTGGGTCGATGTCGACCTGACCGAGCAGGGGCGCCGGGAAGCGGCTGCCGCCGGTCGCCTGATGCGCGAGGAAGGCCTGCAGTTCGACGTCGCCCACACTTCCGTGCTCAAGCGCGCCATCCACACCCTGCAGGGTGCACTGGCCGAGCTGGAGCAGGACTGGCTGCCGGTGAACAAGTCCTGGCGGCTCAACGAGCGCCACTACGGCGGCCTGCAGGGCCTGGACAAGGCAGAGACCGCTGCCAAGCACGGCGAAGACCAGGTCAAGGTGTGGCGTCGTTCGTACGACATCCCGCCGCCGGCCATGGACCTGGAAGATCCGGGCCACCCTATCCACGACCGCCGCTACGCCGGCCTGGACCGCAACGCGCTGCCGGGCACCGAATCGCTGGCCACGACCCTGGACCGCGTGCTGCCGTACTGGCATGACGCCATCGCGCCGCAGCTGAAGGACGGCAAGACCGTGCTGGTCACCGCCCACGGCAACTCGCTGCGTGCGCTGTACAAGTACCTCAACAATGTCTCGCGCGAGGAAATCCTCGAGCTGAACATCCCGACCGGCATTCCGCTGCTGTTCGAACTGAACGACGATCTGACCGTGCAGTCGTTCCGCTATCTGGGCGACCCGGAAGCGGCACGCAAGGCTGCTGAGGCCGTGGCCAACCAAGGCAAGGCGAAATAAAGAAGCAGAAGGCCGGCGCAAGCCGGCCTTCGCTTTTTGTAGAGTCGAGCCATGCTCGACTGCTCTCCGTTGCGGGTTCATGACCCCTGCGGGAGGCCAACCGCAGTCGAGCATGGCTCGACTCTACAGGAAGCTCGCCCCTGTGACCTTTGGCCGGTCCCTGTCGTGGGCGTACCCGGCTACCCTGTGAAATTACCCGCAGGAGAGCCACATGAACGTCCGCAACCTGGTCCCGCTGGGCCTGACCATCGCCATTGCTGCCTCGCTGGCGGCCTGTGGCAAGAATGAAGCCGCACCGGCGGCCAGTGCCGACGCCAAGCCGGCCTTCGACCAGTCGCAGATCAAGACGCCGCTGATCTCGCTCAACAGCGCCGATCTGGACCCGTCGATCTCGGCCTGTACCGACCTCAATGGCTTCGTCAACAGCAAGTGGCTGAAGGCCAACCCGGTGCCGGGCGACCAGACCACCTGGGGCAGCTTCGAGATCCTGCGTGAGCGCTCGCTGGAAGTGCAGCACGCGCTGGTCCAGCAGGCCGCCGCCAGCCAGGCCAAGGCCGGTTCGGTGGAAGCCAAGATCGGTGACATCTGGAAGACCGGCAACGACGAAGCCAAGATCGAAGCCGCCGGCCTGGCGCCGCTGCAGCCGCAGCTGGACAAGATCACTGCACTGAACGACACCGCTGCCATCACCCAGTACCTGCGCGACAGCCAGGCCGAGGGCAAGGGCGTGCTGTTCTCGCTGTTCGCCAATGCCGACTACAAGGATTCGGCCAACGTCATCGCCTACGTCGGCCAGGGCGGCCTGGGCCTGCCGGAGAAGGGCTACTACTTCGACGACGCGCAGGCCAAGATCCGCGACGCCTACGTGGCCTACATCGCACAGGTGCTGACCCTGTCCGGTGTGGACGCGGCGCAGGCCGCCGAGCAGGCCAAGGCCGTGATGGCCTTCGAAACCCGCCTGGCCAAGGCCTCGATGTCGCGCATCGAAATGCGTGACCCGGCCAAGCGCTACAACCCGCTCAGAGCCGCAGATGCCGACAAGCTGACCCCGAACTTCAGCTGGACCGCGCTGTTCGACACCCTGAAGGTGCCGGCCGCACAGAAGTTCTCGCTGGCGCAGCCGGCCTTCTTCGGTGAAATGGACAAGATGCTCGCCGATGTGCCGGCCAGCACCTGGCAGGCCTACCTGCGCTTCCACACCATCGACGATGCCTCGCCGTACCTGAGCAGCCAGTTCGAGAAGGCCAACTTCGATTTCTACGGCACCACCCTGCGTGGCCAGAAGGAAATGCAGCCGCGCTGGAAGCGCGTGCTGGAGTCGGTCAACGGCGGCATGGGTGAAGCGCTGGGCCAGCTGTACGTCGACGCCGTGTTCCCGGCCGAGTCGAAGGTCGCCATGCAGCATCTGGTGGAAAACCTGTCGCAGGCACTGAAGGCGCGCCTGGAGCAGCTGCCGTGGATGGGCGAAGAAACCAAGAAGAAGGCACTGGAGAAGTGGGCCAGCTTCACCCCGAAGATCGGCTACCCGGACAAGTGGCGTGACTGGGCAGGCCTGCAGACCAACGGGGACAGCTACCTGGGCAACATGCAGGCGGCGCGTGCGTTCAACTACCGCTACATGCTGGACAAGATCGGCAAGCCGGTGGACAAGACCGAGTGGGGCATGACCCCGCAGACCGTCAACGCGTACTACAACGCCACCAAGAACGAGATCGTGTTCCCGGCGGCGATCCTGCAGGCACCGTTCTTCGACGCCAAGGCCGATCCGGCGCTGAACTACGGCGGCATCGGTGCGGTCATCGGCCACGAAATGATGCACGGCTACGATGACTCGGGCAGCCAGTTCGCCGCCAACGGCAATTTCGACAACTGGTGGACCGACGCCGACCGCAAGGCCTTCACCGAGCGTACCGACCAGCTGGTCGCGCAGTTCGACGGCTATGAATCGGTGCCGGGCGTGTTCGTGAAGGGCAAGCTGACCCTGGGCGAAAACATCGGCGACCTGGGCGGCCTGACCGTGGCCTACGACGCGCTGCAGATGGCGCTGAAGGAAGATCCGAAGGCGAATGTCGAGGTTGATGGCCACAGCCAGGACCAGCGCTTCTTCATGAACTGGGCCACCGTGTGGCGCCGCAACTTCACCGATGGTGAGCTGCGCGTCCGCCTGAACACCGACCCGCATGCGCCGGCCAACTTCCGTGCCAACGGTGCGCCGTCGAACATGCCGTCCTATGCCGCTGCATTCCAGTGCAAGGCCGGTGATGCGATGGTGCGTGCCGACGACAAGCGCGTGGTGATCTGGTAATCGATCATCCGTGATGCATGATGCGAAAGGCCCGGCGAATGCCGGGCCTTTTGTTTTGCGCGGCCGGTAGTGCCGGGCCATGCCTGGTGGGCATCTCAGGCCAGCTCGGGCTCCCGCGCCAGCATGCGACGGAAGCGCTGCAGCACGTAGGGATCCACCAGCCCGCCGGACTGCGCTTCGATGATCCGCAATGCGGTTTCATGCTCCATCGCATCGCGATAGGGGCGCACGCTGGTCATTGCATCGTAGGCATCGACAACGGTGACGATACGTGAGCCCAGCGGAATGCTCTCGCCACGCAGGCCGTCGGGGTAGCCGCTGCCATCAAACGCCTCGTGATGGGCGCGGATCAGTCGTGCGACCGGTGCGGCGTCGCTGCGGCCGGTGGCCAGGAAGATGTGTTCGCCGCGTACCGGATGCTCGCGCATGATCGCGCGCTCCTCATCGGTATGCCGGCGCGGTGCCAGGAGCACATCGTCGGGAATGCCGATCTTGCCGACGTCGTGGAAGCGCGCGGCCAGGCCGATCTGCGCACAGGCATCGTCGTCGAGATCGCAGTGCGTGGCCAGGCGCTGCGCGAGCAGGCCAACGCGGTCGCAGTGGTGGCGGGTGTAGGCGTCGCGCATCTGCAGCGACATCGAGAGGGCATCGATCAGGCAGGCCTGCGCGTGCAGCAGGTCGGGGGCGGGTACGGCGTCAGGGAACATGGTCATCCGCCCGCACCGGGTGGGGACCGGTGCGGGGTGTTCGGGGGGGCGATCAACCCGGGGCGAGGGTGGTCAGAAGGGCACGGGCCGCATTGAAGCGGTCTTCCGGCAACGGCAGCGGGTGCTTGATGCGCAGCTTGTCGGGCCCTTCCATGGCGTAGAGGTTCGGTTGTTTCTGGATCAGCTGGATCACCGCCATTGGATCGATGTTCGGCTTGGACTCGAACACGATGCGGCCACCGTTCTCGCCCAGGTCCAGCTTGCGGATGCCCAGCGTGTTGGCTTTCAGCTTCAGCTCGGCGATGGCGAACAGGTGCTTGGCCGCATCCGGCAGCAGGCCGAAGCGGTCGATCATCTCCACCTGCAGTTCGCGCAGCGCATCACTTTCGCGCGCGCTGGAAATGCGCTTGTACAGGGTCAGGCGGGTGTGCACGTCCGGCAGGTAATCTTCCGGAATCAGCGCCGGCACATGCAGCTCGACTTCGGCGCCGCGCACTTCCTCGCCGGCATCCAGGTCGGGCAGCTTGCCCTGCTTGATGCTGCGCACCGCGCGCTCCAGCAGTTCGGTGTACAGGCTGAAGCCGACCTCGGCCATCTGTCCGCTCTGGTCCTCGCCGAGCAGTTCACCGGCACCGCGGATCTCCAGATCGTGCGTGGCCAGGGTGAAGCCGGCGCCCAGTTCGTCCATCGACGCGATCGCTTCCAGGCGCTTCTCCGCATCCGGGGTGATCGATCGGCGGTCCGGCGCCACCAGGTACGCGTAGGCGCGATGGTGCGAACGACCGACGCGGCCGCGCAGCTGGTGCAGCTGGGCCAGGCCGAAGCGGTCGGCACGGTTGATGATGATGGTGTTGGCGTTGGGAATGTCGATGCCCGATTCGATGATCGTGGTCGACAGCAGCACGTTGAAGCGCTGCTTCTGGAAATCCAGCATCACCTTTTCCAGCTCGCGCTCCGGCATCTGCCCATGGGCGATGCCGATGCGCGCCTCCGGCACCAGCTCGGACAGCTCGCGCTGCATGCGGCCGATGCTTTCCACGTCGTTGTGCAGGAAGTACAGCTGGCCACCGCGCGCGAGCTCGCGCTGGAAGGCCTCACGCAGCAGCGCGTTGTCCCACTGGGTGATGAAGGTCTGCACCGCCAGCCGGTTCGGCGGCGGCGTGGCGATGATCGACAGGTCGCGCAGGCCGGCCATGGCCATGTTGAGCGTACGCGGGATCGGCGTGGCGGTCAGGGTCAGCAGGTGCACGTTGGCGCGCAGCGCCTTCAGCGCTTCCTTCTGGCGCACGCCGAAACGCTGCTCCTCGTCGACGATGACCATGCCCAGGTCCTTGAACTTCACGTCCGGCTGCAGCAGGCGGTGCGTGCCGACGATGACGTCGATGGTGCCTGCGGCGACCTTCTCCAGTTCGGCCTTGATCTCCTTGGTGCTCTTGAAGCGCGACAGCACTTCGACCTTCAGCGGGTAATCGGCGAAACGGTCGCGGAAGTTGCGGTAGTGCTGCTCGGCCAGCAGCGTGGTCGGCACCAGCACGGCCACCTGCTTGCCGGCACTGGCGGCGGCGAACGCCGCGCGCACCGCGACCTCGGTCTTGCCGAAGCCGACGTCGCCGCAGACCACACGGTCCATCGGCTGGCTGCTGGCCAGGTCGCGCAGGGTGGCATCGATGGCGGCCAACTGGTCCGGCGTTTCCTCGAACGGGAAGCCGGCCGCGAACGGCTCGTACATCGCGCGGTCCACCTGCAGCGCCAGGCCGGCACGCGCCTGGCGGCGGGCCTGGATCTCCAGCAGCTCGGCAGCGACGTCGCGCACCTTCTCGGCGGCCTTGCGCTTGGCCTTGCTCCACTGCTCGCCACCCAGCGAATGCAGCGGCGCGGTTTCCGCCGAAGCACCGGAGTAGCGGCTGATCAGGTGCAGCTGGGCGACCGGCACATACAGGCGGTCGCCCTTGGCATACTCGATTTCCAGGAACTCGCCGGGCATGCCACCGACGTCCATCGCGATCAGGCCCCGGTAGCGGCCAACGCCATGGTCCTCGTGCACGATCGGCGCGCCCTCGGTCAGCTCGCCAAGGTCGCGGATGATCGCTTCCGGCTCGCGGCCGGCACGGCGCGTGCGGCGGGTGCTGCCGGCGCGCTCGGGGAACAGCTGGCGCTCGGTCAGCACCGCGATGCGCGGGTCGTCCAGCGCGAAGCCATCTTCCAGCGGCGCCACCGCGATCGCAAAGCGCGCATCGTCGGCGAGGAAGCTGGGCAGGTCGGCCACCACCGGCGGCTTCAGCTCGGCGGCCTGCAGCACTTCCAGCAGGGCCTCGCGACGCCCGGGCGAATCGGCGGCAATCAGTACCCGGCCTGGATAGTGGCCGAGGAAGGACTTCAGCGCGTCGCCTGCGGGGGCCTCGCGTGCGGCCACCGGCAGCGGCGGCAGCGGCTGGTCGCCCAGCGCATGGGCATCGGCGATGCGCGCGTGGTCAGCCGACCACACCTCGATGCGCGGGGCATCGTTCAGGCGCTCGCGCAGCAGCTCCGGCGACAGGTACAACGCCGACGGCGGCAGTAGCGGGCGCTCCACATCATGGCGGCGCTGCTCATAGCGGTCCGCGGTCTGCGCCCAGAACGCGACGGACGCTTCATACGCACCGGCGCAGACCACCGGCAGGCTGCCGTCGGGCAGGTAGTCGAACAGGGTGGCGGTGCGTTCGAAGAACAGCGGCAGGTAGTACTCGACGCCGGCCGGGGCCAGCCCGGACTTCAGATCCTGGTACAGCGAACTGCGCCGGGTATCCACATCGAAACGCTCGCGCAGCGCGGCCAGCACGCGGGCGATGCTGGCCTCGTCCATCGGCACTTCGCGGCCGGGCAGCATGTGCACGGACTCGACCTTGTCCAGCGAACGCTGGCTTTCCGGATCGAACGCACGGATCGAATCAATGTCCTCGTCCAGCAGTTCCACCCGCAGCGGCTCGTCGGTACCCATCGGGAACACGTCGAGCAGGCCGCCGCGCACGGCGAAGTCGCCGGGGTCCATCACCTGCGGCACGTTGCGATAGCCGGCACTTTCCAGGCGGCGCTTCTCGGCCTCCAGATCCAGGCGCTGGCCGACCTTCAGGTCGAAGCTGCCACCGATCACATAGCTGCGCGGGGCCAGCTGCTGCAGCAGGGTCTGCACCGGCACGATCACCAGGCCGCGCTTCAGCGAGGGCAGGCGGTGCAGGGCGGACAAACGCTGCGAGATGATGTCCGGATGCGGGCTGAAGCGGTCGTAGGGCAGGGTTTCCCAGTCCGGGAAGGCGACCACCGGCAGGGCCGGGTCGCCGCCGAGCAGGGTCTGCAGGTCGGCTTCGAGCTGGTTGGCACCGTGGTTGTCACGGGCGATCACCAGCAGCGGCGCGTCGTGCGCGCGCGCGGCCTGGGCCAGATACCAGGCCAGGGCGGTCGGCGAGGCGGGGGCGCGCCACCAGGCGCGGAGCTGGCCGGCGCGCGGCAGCGGCGGGGCGGGGTATGAGGTACGCGACATGGACCCCGGATTTTAGCAGAAGCCTGATCCAGGCCCGGTGGGTCGGGCTCGCCGGTTGCCGACAGCCTCATGTGCCGTTGGGGGAACACAATGCCGGCCAGCGGCCGGCACTACCGGGAGACGTGGCCGGGCAGGGCCCGGCGTATCCGTCAGTTGTCCAGCTCCAGCACCATCCGCACCAGGCCTTCGGCACCGGTCGGGTGCGGCACCGGCTTGAAGCCCAGCGAGGCGGCCAGCTGCTTCATCGGCTCGTTCTCGGCGGCAACGTCGCCGTACAGGCGGTCCAGGTACTTGCCGCGGCCCCACTTCACCAGCTTGCGCATCAGCTGCCGGCCCAGGCCCTGGCCGATCAGGAAGCGGCTGATCAGGATCGCGTACTCGGCTTCACGGGTACCGGGGATGATCGAGGCCCGGGCGACCGCACCGACCACTGCTTCGCCAGCAGGCAGGGATTCGGCAGCGACCAGGGTGATCTCGGTCTTGGGATTCGGGTGGGTCAGGCGCTGGGTGGTTTCCGGCGACAGCTCGGTCACCGCCTGCAGGAAACGATCACGGATTTCTTCCGGTCCGAACAGGCTGAACGCCGCTTGCAGCGGTGCGCCATCTTCCGGGCGGATGGGGCGGATCAGCAGCTCGTGGCCGCTGGGAGCCTTGAAGATCTCATGCCAGGGCGGCATGCGGTTGCGAGTGGCCATACCGGGTGATTCCTTGGTGGTCCATCGATTGTGGCATCACCGGGGCTGCATTCCGTGAACGAAAGGCTCACGGCGGTACAGCCTCGTGAAGGCCGTTACTCGGGTGCTTTGAGCCAATCCAGGCGGGTGCTGGCACCCGGTTCGCCCAGGTGCTGGCGCAGCGCCGGCAGGGCCGGGCCGACCACCCGGTCGAACTGCCAGGGCGGGTTGAGCAGCAGCATGCCACTGCCGTTGAGGCGCAGCGGCGAGTCGTCCGGGCGCACCAGGAACTCGATCGTCATCGCCGATTTCACCGGCAGGGCGGTGGCCTTGCGCAGGAAATGCAGGATGGTCCGGCGCTGCTTGATCGGGAACCAGACGGCACACGTGGCCTGCGGCCAGCGCGCCAGGGTTTCGGCCAGGGCGGCCAGCACCGCCTGGTACTCGGCATCCTGGGCTTCGTAGGGCGGGTCGATCAGGACCAGGCCACGGCCGATCTTGCTGCCGTTGAACTTCGGCGGCAGCAGCGAGCGCAGCAGCGCATAGCCATCGCCAGAGCGCACATCGACGCGGCTGTCATGGGCGAACAGGGCCTTCAACGTGGCCGTTTCGGCTTCCTGCAGCTCACAGACCGCCATGCGGTCCTGCGCACGCATCGCCTGTGCGCTCAGCAGCGGCGAACCCGGATAATTGGTCAGCGCGCCGACCGGGTTGTCGGCCTGTACCGCCTTCAGGTAGCGCTCGACCACCTCCGGCAGCTTGGGCTGGGCCATCAGCCGCATGATTCCGGATTCGGCCTCCAGGGTCTTGCGGCTCTCTTCGCTGGCCAGCAGGTAGCGGCCGGCACCGCCGTGGGTGTCGAGCACGAAGAACGGGCTGTCCTTGCGCTTGAAGCTGTCGATCAGGGCCAGCTGCACGATGTGTTTGAGCACGTCGGCATGGTTGCCGGCATGGAAGGCGTGGCGATAGTTCATGGGCGGCAGTGTACGGGGCGGCGGCCGCAGCGGCTATGCTGCGCGCCATGACAGCTCCTGTTGCCCATGTCCTGGTGGTCGAGGACGAAGCCGCCATCGCCGAAACCGTGCTCTATGCGCTGCGCAGCGAGGGCTATGCCGCCAGCCACTGCCTGCTGGGCGGCGAGGCCCTGCAACGGCTGCAGGCCGGGGATATCGACGTGGTGGTGCTGGACGTGGGCCTGCCCGACCTGGGCGGCTTCGAGGTCTGCAGGCGACTGCGCGCGCAGCCCGGGCCGTCGGCGCAGCTGCCGGTGATCTTCCTGACCGCCCGCAACGACGAAGTGGACCGGGTGCTCGGCCTGGAGCTGGGCGCCGACGACTACATGACCAAGCCGTTCTCGCCGCGCGAGCTGGTGGCACGGGTGCGTGCGCGCCTGCGCCGCGCGGCACCGGTCGTGGCAGCACCCGGCGCCGATGCGGGCTGGCAGGAACATGGCGCCTTTGCCATCGACCGCGAAGGCCGGCGCATCCGCTTCCGTGGCCAGGCACTGGACCTGACCCGCTACGAGTACGCGCTGCTGGAAGCGCTGCTGCTGCGCCCGGGCGCCATCCTCAGCCGTGCGCAGCTGATGGACCGTGGCTGGGACAGCAGCGCCGACAGCGCCGACCGCACCGTTGATACGCATGTAAAGACGCTGCGCGCCAAGCTGCGCGCGGCCGGTGCCAGCGACGACCCGATCCGTACCCACCGTGGCCTTGGCTACGCGCTGGAGGTCTAGCCGATGCGCCTGGTACTGAAGCTGTTCCTGGGCTTCTTCCTGATCACCGGCATCGCGGCGTTCTTCGTGATGCGCGTGTTCGTCAACGAAGTGAAGCCCGGTGTGCGCCAGGCGATGGAATCGACCCTGGTCGATGCGGCCAACGTGCTGGCCGAAATGGCCGCCGCCGACGTCAAGGCCGGCACCATCCGCAGCGGCAGCTTCACCCGCAACCTCGCCAAGGCACGCCAGCGCGACCTGAAGGCGATGGTCTGGCGCTTCCCGAAGCGCTCGCTGGATTACCGGGTGACCATCACCGATGCCAAGGGCATCGTCATCTACGACTCGCTGGGCCGCGACCTGGGGCGCGACAACTCGCGCTGGAATGATGTCTATCGCACCCTGCGAGGTGAGTACGGCGCGCGTTCCAGTCCCGAGATTGCCGGCGAAGAGGGCGACACGGTGATGCATGTGGCGGCGCCCGTATATGACCCGGCCGATGGGCGCACCCTCATCGGCGTGCTCAGCCTGGCGCAGCCCAACCGCAGCATCGATCCGTTCATCGCCGCCAGCCAGCGCGCCATCATCGAGCGCGGGGCCTGGCTGATCGGCTTGTCGGCGCTGGTCGGTGTGCTGGTGACGATGTGGCTGACCACCGGCCTGGGCCAGCTCAGCCGCTATGCGCGTGCGGTCAGCGCCGGCGAACCGGTGCCGCCGCCGCGCCGCCGCCGCGACGAGATCGGCGATCTCGGCCAGGCGCTGGAAACAATGCGCCGCAAGCTGGAAGGCAAGGCCTACGTCGAGCAGTACGTGCAGTCGCTGACGCATGAGATGAAGAGCCCGCTGGCGGCCATCCGCGGTGCCGCCGAGCTGCTGCAGGAGCCGCTGCCCGAAGCCGATCGCGTGCATTTCGCGCGCAGCATTGTCGACCAGCAGGAGCGGCTGACCGAGACCATCGACAAGCTGCTGGCACTGGCTGAAGTGGAACAGCACGGCTGGCTGCAGACCCGCGACCGGATCGCGCTGCCGGCATTGCTGGCCGATGCGGCCGCTGCCGCGCAGGTGCGCGCACAAGCGGCAGGCGTGCAGGTCCGCATCGGCAGCGTGCCCGACCTGCAGGTGCAGGGCGACGGCTACCTGCTGCGACAGGCACTGCACAACCTGATCGACAACGCGATTGCCTTCTCGCCGGCTGGCGCGGAGATCGCGCTGCAGGCCGAGGTGGACGGGCAGGGCGTGCGCCTGCAGGTGGCCGACCGTGGCGCCGGCATTCCCGACTACGCGCGTGAGCGGGTGTTCGAACGTTTCTATTCGCTGGCGCGCCCCGGCAGCGGGCGGCGCAGTTCCGGCCTGGGCCTGCCGTTCGTGCGGGAAGTCGCGCGCCTGCACGATGGGCGCGCCAGTGTCGATGCACGCGACGGCGGCGGTACCGTAGCCAGCCTGTGGTTGCCGCTGGGTACACCGGGCCAGCGCTCGCGCCGCTGACTTCACACTCGCTTCAAATTCGCCACAAACCCTGCTCACTGCAGCGGTCCATCCTGCAGTCCTCTCCAACGAGGATGGACCATGAAATCCCTGAAGATGCTGCTGCGGTTCGCCATTGTCGGCGGGCTGATCCTGCTGCTGCTGATCCCGCTGACGATGATCCGCGGGGTCATCAACGAACGCAGTGCGTACCGCGATGAGGCCTTCGCGCGGGTGGCCGACAGCCGCGCCGGTGCACAGCAGCTGGTCGGGCCGGTGCGGGTGGTGCCGTGGGTGGAGCGCAAGCAGGTTGAACTGGTCGATCCGCTGGGCGTCAAGAAGACCGAGGTGCAGGTCACCGAGGGGCACTGGTTGCAGATGCCGGCGTCGCTGGAGGTGGGCGGTGAGATGCTGCCGAGCCAGCGTGAGGTCGGGCTGTTCAAGGTGCCGGTCTACAGCTGGAACGGCCAGATGAAGGCGACGTTCGCCGAAGACGACTATCCGGTGAAGGCCGGCCGCAGTTACGGCCAGCCGTATGTAGCCGTGGGCATTTCCGATGTGCGTGGCCTGGTCGGTACGCCGAATCTGCGCGTGGATGGCAAGCAGCTGCGGCTGCTGCCCGGCGTGGGCGCGGCCAGCGAAGTGGGGCGAGGCCTGCATGCACCGGTGGCCGGTTTCGCTGCGGATCAGGGCGGCACGCTGGCTGCCAGCACCGTTGAACTGGAGCTGCGCCTGGACGGCAGCCGCATGCTGTCGGTGGTGCCGGTAGGCGACGATACGCATATCGCGCTGCGTTCGAGCTGGCCGCACCCGTCGTTCAGCGGGGCGTTCCTGCCCAATGAGCGACGCGTTGATGCACAGGGTTTCGATGCGCGCTGGGCCGTGTCCTCGCTGGCCTCCGACGCACAGCGACAGCTGCGCAATGACGGTTCGGTCGATTCGCAGGCGGTGACGGTATCGCTGGTCGATCCAGTCGATGCTTACACCCAGGCCGATCGCGCCTCGAAGTACGGCGTGCTGTTCGTGCTGCTCACCTTCGTCGGCTTCATCCTGTTCGAACTGATCAAGTCGCTGCGCATCCACCCGCTGCAGTACCTGATGGTGGGCCTGGCGTTGGCGATCTTCTTCCTGTTGCTGATCAGCCTGTCCGAGCACATCGCGTTCTGGAAGGCCTACCTGGTATCGGCGGTGGCCTGTATCGGCCTGCAGGCGGTGTACCTGGCCAACGTGCTGGGCCATTGGAAGCGCGGTCTCGGCTTCGCTGCGCTGCTGACCGTGCTGTACGGCGCGCTGTATGGCCTGCTGGTGTCGGAGAACAACGCGCTGCTGATGGGTTCGCTGCTGCTGTTCGTGATCCTGGCGCTGGCGATGTGGGTGACGCGCCGGGTCGACTGGTACGCGCTTGGCGCGGAACTGAAGTAAGGAGTACGTCATGGGCTGGCGCCAGGGATTGCGGCAACGGGCACGGCAGGGCATTCCGGCCCTGCTGGAAGTGGATGCACTGCTGCAGGCACATGGCGTGCTGGCGGCCCTGCCGGGGGCACGGATCGCCCCCGGCCTGGTCCGCTTCCAGCTGGCTGCGGTGACCTGCGAGGGATTGCAGGGGCAGGGACTGCGCTGGCTGCAGGACGCGCGGCAGGGACGCGGCGCGGTGGCCGGCCGGGTGCCGCGCTACCGGCCATGGAAGGCCGGGGCGGAGGCGCTGGCCGAGATCGGCATCGGCGGCCTGCCGGATGACTGGCCGGCACACGCGTCGGTGTATGGCTGCAGCAGCATCGATCGGCGGCATTGGTTGTTGTTGCTGCCGGAGCGGGCGCAGTTGTGGTTGGGGTGGAGTGGGTGATCGGGTTGTTCATCCACGCATGGCGTGGATCTACTGGCGGGAACCCCGCCCTCTGGTGGGTGCGAGCTGACCGGTCACCTGTGGGTGCGAACCTTGGTTCGCACGCTCCTGCCCATGACCGATGGGACGGTATCGGCGCGCCCCTGCTGGCTAGACTCGATGGGTTGATGATCGAGCCGAAGGGCAGGGGTGCGATGTGTTGAAGTGGGGCGTGCTGGCCGTAGCGCTGGCGATGGGTGGCAATGCAATGGCGCAGCAGCGCGAGTCGGTGGACCTGGACATGGTCAGCCGCATCCGCCAGGAGGCCTTCCACCGTTCGCAGGTGATGGATACCTTCAGCTACCTCACCGAACGCATCGGCCCGCGCCTGACCAATTCTCCGGCGATGGGCCGCGCCAACGCGTGGACCCGCGGCAAGTTCAGCGAATGGAAGCTGGACAACGTGCACGACGAAGCCTTCGATGACTTCGGCCGTGGCTGGGAGTTCACCTCGGCCAGCGTGGAAATGCTGGGTGACCGCGTGCAGCCGCTGCATGCGCTGCCCAAGGCCTGGACGCCAGGCACCAAGGGACCGGTTGAGGGCGAGCTGGTGCACGTGGAGATCAAGAAGCCCGAGGACATCGAAAAGTATCGCGGCAAGCTGCGCGGCAAGATCCTGCTGCTGGGCGAGGCGCGCGAGTACAAGCGCGGCACCGAGCCGGACTCGCACCGGCATGACGCCACCTCGCTGGAGGGCCTGCAGGAATTCACCCTGCCCAAGGACGTCGCCGCCGAGCGGGCCAAGCGGGTGAAGGAATACAAGGAACGCCAGGAGCTGGCCGCCAAGGTCAACGCCTTCTTCGTCGAAGAGGGCGCGCTGGCCGCGATCAGCATCAGCAGCTGGGACAACGGTATCATCCGCGTCGCCGGCGGCGGTTCGCGCAAGGCCGGCGAATCGGTGGGCATCCCGGAACTGGCGATGATCGCCGAGCACTTCAATCCGCTGGTGCGCGCGCTGGATGCCAAGCAGCCGGTACGCCTGCGCGTGGATGTAGCCGCGCGCTTCACCGACGAGGCTGACCAGCCCGGCTACAACACGCTGGCCGAGATCCGCGGCAGCAGCAGGCCCGACGAAGTGGTGATGATCGGCGCTCACCTGGATTCCTGGCACAGCGGCACCGGCGCGGCTGACAACGCGGCCGGCGTGGCGGTGATGATGGAGGCGATGCGCATCCTCAAGGCCACCGGCGCCAAGCCGAAGCGCACCATCCGCGTGGCGTTGTGGAGCGGTGAGGAGCAGGGCCTTATCGGCTCGCAGGCCTATGTGGCCAAGCACTTCGGTCGTTTCCCGGAACCCACCGACCCGGCCCAGAAGGCGCTGCCGGCCTCGCTGCGCGAGCCGACCGGTGCATTGCAGAAGACCCGCGACTACAGCAAGTTCCAGGTCTACTTCAACATGGACAACGGCTCGGGCCGCTTCCGGGGCATCTACGCGCAGGAAAACCTGGCGGCGATGCCGATCTTCGAAGCCTGGCTGGCGCCGTTCCATGACGTGGGCGCCACCACCGTGGCCACCCGCAACACCGGCAGTACCGACCACATCAGCTTCGACCGCATCGGCCTTCCGGGCTTCCAGTTCATCCAGGACCGGCTGGACTACTTCACTAACGTCCACCACAGCCACCTGGATACCTGGGACCACGCCGAGCCGGAAGACCTGAAACAGGCCGCCGCCATCGTCGCCTCGTTCGCCTACAACGCCGCCATGCGCGAGCAGTCCTTCCCGCGCAAGCAGGAACCGTAAAAGGGGACGGAGGGGATTAAGTCGTTTCTCCCCTCCGTTTCCCGGTCGCAGCGCCCAGAGGCTGGGCAATCGCGACTTAATCCCTCCGTCCCCTTTTTCCGTCGGGGGCGGAGGGCTGGTAAAATCGGGGGATTCCCGTTCCTCGAGCCGTCCATGACCTGCCGCACCCGCTTCGCCCCCAGTCCCACCGGCTACCTGCACATCGGTGGTGCCCGCACTGCGCTGTACTGCTGGCTGGAGGCCCGCCACCGTGGCGGCGAGTTCGTGCTGCGCATCGAGGACACCGATCGTGAACGCAGCACCCAGGGCGCGATCGACGCCATCCTGGAGGCGATGGAGTGGCTGGGCCTGGACTACGACGAGGGCCCGATCTACCAGACCGACCGCGTCGCCCGTTACCAGGAAGTGGCCGAGCAGCTGATCGCCGACGGCAAGGCGTACTACGCCTACGAAACCCGCGAAGAGCTGGATGCGATGCGCGAGGCCGCCATGGCCAGGCAGGAAAAGCCGCGTTACAACGGCGCTGCACGCGAACTGGGCCTGCCGTACAGAGACGACCCGAACCGCGTCATCCGCTTCAAGAACCCGCTGGAAGGTACGGTGGTGTTCGACGACCTGATCAAGGGCCGCATCGAGATCGCCAACAGCGAGCTGGATGACATGGTCATCTTCCGTCCGGACGGCTACCCCACCTACAACTTCGCGGTGGTGGTGGACGACTGGGACATGGGCATCACCGAGGTCATCCGCGGTGACGACCACATCAACAACACCCCGCGCCAGATCAACCTGTACGAAGGCATCGGTGCGCCGGTGCCGAAGTTCGGCCACATGCCGATGATCCTGGACGAGCAGGGGGCCAAGCTGTCCAAGCGCACCGGCGCGGCCGACGTGATGCAGTACAAGGACGCCGGCTACCTGCCCGATGCGCTGCTGAGCTACCTGGCCCGGCTGGGCTGGTCGCACGGTGACCAGGAGCTGTTCAGCCGCCAGGAACTGATCGACCTGTTCGACGTGAAGGACTGCAATTCCAAGGCCTCGCGCCTGGACATGGCCAAGCTGGGCTGGGTCAACCAGCACTTCCTGAAGACCGAGGACGTGGCCGCCATCGTGCCGCACCTGGTCTACCAGCTGCAGAAGCTGGGCCTGGACGTGGCCGCCGGCCCGGCCCCGGAGGACGTGGTGATCGCCCTGCGTGAGCGCGTGCAGACCCTGAAGGAAATGGCCGAAAAGGCCGTGATCTGGTACCAGCCGCTGACCGAGTACGACGAAGCGGCGGTGGCCAAGCACTTCAAGGCCGGTGCCGAGGTGGCGCTGGGCAAGGCCCGCGAGCTGCTGGCAGCCCTGCCGGAATGGACCGCCGAGTCGGTGGGCGTGGCCCTGCACGACGTCGCCGCCGCGCTGGAGATCGGCATGGGCAAGGTCGCCCAGCCGCTGCGCGTGGCCATCACCGGCACCCAGGTCAGCCCTGACATTTCCCATACCGTGTACCTGGCCGGCCGCGAGCAGGCCTTGAAACGCATTGATGTGGCCATCACCAAGGTAGCAACGGCCTGAGGCATCCTTGCCAGGCCCGAACCGGAGAACACGCATGCCCGCCAAGACCGCCACTGCCTGTACGGCCCCGCACCACCACGTCCACGATGCATCGGATTTTGTGGCGGTGGTCGAGCGCGTCTCGCGCGAACGCGGGCTGCGCCTGACCCCGATCCGCGCCAATGTGCTGAAGCTGATCGCCGAGGCCGGCAAGCCGGTCAAGGCCTACGAGCTGCTGGAATGGGTGCGCAACGGCAAGGGCGTGGGCGCTGATGCCCCGCCCACCGTGTACCGCGCGCTGGATTTCCTGATGGCCAATGGCTTCGTGCACAAGCTGGAGTCGGTCAATGCCTTCGTGGCCTGCCACCATCCCAGCAGCGCCGCGCATTCGGTGCCGTTCCTGATCTGCAACAGCTGCCACAGCGCGGTGGAGCTGGAAGACCGCGAAATCGTCACCCAGCTGGAGAAGCGCGCCAAGGAGCTGGGTTTCCAGCCGCAGGCGCAGACTCTGGAAGTGCACGGCCTCTGCGCGCGCTGCGCGGGCTGAGCAATGGGTCCTGGGGTCAGATCCCTTTTGCCTTGGCAAAAGGGATCTGACCCCCGTTTCATGACAAACGCTAGTCCATCGGCTTGCTTGCGGTATCCACCCGCACGATCACCGACATGCCGGGCCGCAGTTGTGCCGCCAGCTTCTGGCCCTCGTTGATCGAAATCCGTACCGGCAGCCGCTGCACCACCTTGGTGAAGTTGCCGCTGGCATTGTCCGGGCGCAGCACGCTGAATTCCGAGCCGGTAGCCGGCGCGATCTCCTGCACGCGGCCCCGCAGCACCTGCCCCTGGAACGCGTCCACCGAGAACGTGGCCGGCTGGCCGATCGCCATGCCCCAGGTCTGGCCTTCCTTGTAGTTGGCCACCACCCACAACGTGTCAGGTACCAGGAACAGCAGCTGCGAACCGGCAGCGACGTACTGGCCCACGCGCACGCTGGCCTCGCTGATCTGGCCGTCGCGCGGTGCGTGGATCACCGTGTTGGCCAGATCGATGCGGGCCAGTTCCAGTTGCGCCTGCGCGCTCTCCACCTGCGCCTCCAGGCTCTTGCGCGCCACCTGGGTCGATACCAGGGTTTCCTCGGCAATGCGGATCTGCGCCTGTGACTGCTGGACGCTGGCCTGTGCCGACGCCTGGGTGGTGCGGAACTTGTCGCGGTCGTTGACTGACACCAGTTGCTGCGCGGCCAGCTCCTCGTAGCGCTTCAGCTCGTTGCGTGAGCGTTGCAGCTCCGCCTGGCCGGCCGACAACGTGGCGTGTGCGGAGGCGATCTGCGCACGGTTCTGCGCCTGCGACTGGTCCGAGTTGGCCAACGCCGCGCGTGCGCTGTCCAGCGTCGCCTGCGCCTGGGCGACGCGCTGCGCGTAGATGCGGTCATCGATGCGCAGCAGCGGCTCGCCCTGCTTCACGTGCTGGAAGTCCTTCACCAGCACTTCGGTCACGTAGCCGTTCACCTGCGGCGCCATCACCGTGATCTGCCCGCGTACATAGGCGTTGTCGGTCACCATCACGCTGCTGGTGAATGGCCACAGGTGCCAGGCGCGCAGGATCAGCGCAATGCCCAGCAGGGCGACCACCACCATCACCACTACACTGCGCGCGCTGGGCTTGAGGTACTTCGGCGCGACCGCCGGCTCAACGGGTGTGGGCGCAGGTGCCGCGTCGGTCGGCGGCGGAGGGGTCACGTTGTCGTCGGGTCGGGGCGGGACGGGAGGCATGGCGGAGGACTCAGCGGGGCGCGGCCGGCGTGGCCGCAGCGGGGGAAGTGGTGTGGCGCTTGCGCCATTGCTTGAGCACCGCGGTGCGCAGCGACAGCAGCAGCAACCAGCACAGGAAGCCGATGGCCAGCCAACCGCTCAATGTGAACACATCATTGAATCCACGCACGTTGGCTTCGCGGCGAGTGGTCTGCGCCAGCTGCGCGCTGCCCTGCGCACTGCGCAGCACCGGGTCGGTGATCTGTGCGCTGTACAGCTGCTGCTGGATGCGCAGGCGTTGTGCCACCACCGGGTCGGCCGGGTCGAGCTGGCTGGTCAATGCGCTGGAGTACAACTGCTCGCGATGCAGCTGGAAGGTGCCCAGCACCGCCGAGCCGGCCAGGCCACCCAGCGTCTGGGTGATCGACAGCGTCACCAGGAAGGTGATCATGTGATCCACGCCCTGTTTCAACGCGGCAGAGATGCCGAGCATGATCAGCGGGCCCATGAACATACCGGCACCGACCGAGGCCAGGAACTGGCTGGCGTAGAAATCGTGTGGCCGGTCCAGGCTGGTGCGGTGCTGGTCGAAGAACGCGGCGGCGCCCAGCAGCAGGATCGCCATCAGCAGCTGGGCGATCAGCCGCTTGGGGCCGAAGGTGAGCGAGGCGCCAGCGATGCCGACGATCACCCCGGCGAGGATCACTACGAACAGCGGGCGCATCTGGTCAGGCCCCATGCCCAGCGTGCGCATCAGGTTGATCACGCCGTAGGACTGCTCGGTGGTGAGGAATCGGATCAGGAACGCACCGACGATGAAGTGCAGTACCGGCAGCTTCGACAGCCAGCGGATCTGCAGCAACGGATTGCGCCGGTAGTGCTCGATGATGAAGGCGGTGGTGGACAGCGCGATCGAAGCGACCAGAGCCCAGCCCAGCCATGGCGTGTTGAGCCACCAGCGGGTGTAGCCCTGCGCCAGCACGATCACCAGCAGGGCGACGGCCGGTGCGAGCAGGGCGAACGTGAGGAAGTCCAGCGGCTCGAACGCCTTCACCTGGATGCCGGGCGGCAGCTTCAGCACCACCACCGCCGCGAACGCGCACAGTGCCAGCCCGGCCTCAAACGAGTAGAGCTGGTGCCACTGGCCGGTATCGACCAGGCCCGGCGACACGATCCAGGCGATCGGCACCGCCAGCTGCGAGAGGCCGACACCGACGACCAGCAGATTGCCGGTGAAGCGACGCGGCAGCGCCTGCAGCATGTACAGCGTGCCCAGTGTCGAACAGGCCGCACCCGCGAAGCCGCTGGCGGCGCGGGTCAGCATCGTGGTCTCGAAGCTGCCGACGAACAGGTGCAGTACCGCCAGCGCCGCATACAGGCCCAGCCCGATCTCGGCGAACAGGCGGATGCCGTACTGCTGGCGGAACTTGAAGGCCAGCAGGTTGGCGGTGACATTGACCATGGCATAGGCGGCCACCAGCCAGCTGCCCTGGGTGGGGGTCAGTGCCAGTTGGCCCTGCAGGAACGGCAGGTTGGCGGTGACCAGCGCATTGCCGAGGCCGCCGGTGATCGCCACCAGCAGCGATACCAGTGCATAGGCCAACCGACGGTACGGTGGGTGCCAGGGCATCGAAGCCGAACCGGGCATGGTCGGCTTCTCGTGCTCCTCCCAATCCGGAACCGGCTTCAGATACGGCTGGACCATCAGCGGGCCTCGCTGGTTGCTCCCTGGAGACCCCCGCGCAGCAGCTGCAGGGCGCGCCCGGCCAGGTGGGCGCGCTCGTCGCGGGTCTTGCCGCGCAGGGCCGCGCCCAGCATGCCCGAGATGAGTGAAATGTCCGTCTTCTCCAGATCGGCACGGCACAGGCCGGCGGCCTTGGCACGGGCGATCGGTGCTTCCAGCAGATCGCGCACGGTCTCGCGCGCGGTACGCATGGCCGGCACGTCCGAATCCACTGCGCGCCAGTAGTCGGCCAAGGCAGGTGAATCGATGATGCGCTGGGCCATGCCCTCGAACACCTCGAACAGGGCATCGTCGCGGTCGCCGAGCTGTTCGACCTGGCGCCGGATGCGGTCGACCGTGCGTTGCAGCAACGCCTGGATCAGCGCGGTGCGGTCGGGAAAGTTGCGGTACAGGGTGGCGCGGCCCACCTGGGCGCGTTCGACCACCAGGTCCAGCGGGGCGGTGACACCGTGTTGGCCGAACACATGATCGGCGGCGTCGAGGATGAGGGCACGGCGGGCAGCAGCATCGGCACGTTGGGCAGTCATGGAATTATGTTCGGACAAAAATGTCCGATTGGCGAGACTTTGAGTGACGGGATTGTCCGCTTGTTGTGGTACGCACATCTTTGTGACGAATGTGTGATGGTGCGGATCGAAATGAAAACGGGGGCCCGAAGGCCCCCGTGGGATCCGACCCCGCCTTACGCGATCAGAAGAACGCGCGGATGCCGAATGCGACACCGCGACCCGGCAGCGGCGAGTAGTCACGCAGCAGCGAGGTATGCGGACGCACTTCGCGGTTGGTCAGGTTGCTGCCATCCAGGAAGACCTCGTAGCTGTTGCTGGCGTTGCGGTCCCAGCGGTAGGCCAGGTGCGCATCGACCAGGGTGTAGCCGTTGCTCGGCTCCTCGTTCTGCGCGACGTCCTTCTGGCGGCTGTAGCGCACCGCACCGACCGAGGCGCGCCAGCCGTCCTTCGACCAGCGCAGGTCGGCACCGACGCGGGCCGGGGCGATACGCGGCAGGTAGCCGGTGTTGGCCAGTTCCACGTTGTAATTGTGGTTGTGGTCGCCGTGCGGCACGGCGATGTCGAGGTTGCGGCTGCCGCTGCCATCCAACTTGGCCTTCACGTAGTCACCGAACAGGCGCAGATCCCAGTCACCGGCGCCACCCTCGAACAGGTGCACCAGCGCTTCGGCCTCGGCGCCGCGGAACACCGCGTCCTGCTGGGTCCAGGCGCGGACCGGCAGGCCTTCGGTAACACCGGTGTCGGCCAGGTAGATGAAGTCCTTGAACCTGGTCTGGTAGACCGACGCGGAGAAGTCCAGGCGCTCGCTGTGGGTGTGGATGCCCAGTTCCACGCGCTGGCCGCGCTCGGTCTTCAGGTTGGCGTCGCCGATTTCCAGCGAGCGGGTGGCGATGTGTGCGCCGGCGGCATACAGCTCTTCGTTGGTCGGTGCACGCTCGGAGCTGTCCACGCCGATGCGCAGGTCAACGGCGTCGTTGAGCTTCCAGATACCGGCGGCAGACAGGTTGGTGGCACCGAACGTACGGCGGCGGTAGTCACCGGTCGGGTCCAGCTTGACCTGGTCGTGGCGGCCGCCCAGTTCCAGCTTGAACGGGCCGAACTGCTTTTCCTGCAGTACGAACAGGCCGATGTTCTTCGTGCCGGTATCCGGCACGAACGCCTCTTCGCCCTTGGCGCCGAAATCACTGTTGCCAAACTGCAGGCCGAAGGCACCGTCCCAGCCACCGATCTGCTGCTGTACGGCTTCCAGACGCGCTTCGATGCCACGGTTGGTGAAGCGGGTGGACGGCGTGCCGGCTTCCAGCTCCACGTGTTCGTAGTCGGTGTAGGCCACGCGTGCGTTGATGTTCTTCAGGAACGAGACCGGGTCGTAGATGCCGGCCTTGGTCTCGAAGCGGTTCTGCACCATGTCGATGCGCACGTCGTGCTCGTCGCCGCCTTCTTCTTCATCGCCATGGTCGTGACCGTGGTCATGGCCATGATCATCACCATCGGCGTGCACGTGCGCGCCATTGGGAATGCCGTAGTTGGTGCGGTAGGTGCTGGCCGATACGCCGAAGTAGCCGCCGTCGCCCAGCCACGTTGCGCCGACGCCACCGGCGCGGGTACGGATCGAGCTGTTGTCCAGGCGGCCGCGACGCGGCTCTTCACCCTCGGCCGCGTCATGGTCGTGATCGTGGTCATGATGATCTTCAAGGCTGTCGATCACTGCATAACCGGGGATGCGGTAGTCGTCGCCATTGCGGACCAGGCCATCCACGTGCAGCACGACATTGCCGCTGACGCCATCGAGGCGGAACATGCCGCTGCGTTCGTTGTTCACCGAATTGCCGCGCAGTTCTGCGCGGCCGCTCAGCGGGCGCTCCGGCAGTTCGCGCGCGATGCGGCCATCGACCACATTGACCGCACCACCGATGGCGCCGCTGCCGAACAGCAGCGTGGCCGGACCCTTCAGCACTTCGATCTGGTCGGCCAGGAACGGCTCGATGCTGGTGGCATGGTCGGCGCTGACGGTGGATGCATCCATGTTGCCCATGCCGTTGGACAGCACGGCCACGCGCGGGCCTTCCTGGCCGCGGATGATCGGGCGGCCGACGCCGGGACCGAAGAAGGTGCTCTGTACGCCGGGCAGCTTGGCCACGGTATCGCCGAGGGTGCCGGCCTTCTGCTCGTCCAGGCGTTCACCGGCCAGAACCTCCACCGGGCGTGCCAGCGATTCTGCGTCGCCCTGCAGCGGCGACGCGGTGACCTGCACCGACGACAGTTCAGTCAGGTGGCGGTCACGATGGGAATCGTCTTCGCTGGCGGCGAAGGCTACGGTCGGAAGCAGGGCGGTCAGGGCCAGGGCGAGGGAATGCGGCTTCAACCGCGGGGTACGGGCGGGCATCGGTGGGTCCTTTGTTACACTGTATCAATCGCTGGGCGCACGCATCCCGTCAGCGGGACAGGGGGAGGGAAACCGTGCGGGTCGGGAAGGGATGTTATATTATTCCATAACGATTCGCCGACCCTGCTGGAAGTCATGTCCCTGTCCTCACGCCTGCGCCACCTGCTCGACCGTTTCGGCGCCACGGGTTCGATGCTGTGCGCGGTGCATTGCGCGGTGATTCCGGTGCTGCTGGCGGCAGCGCCCTCGTTGGGCCTGTCGTTCTGGCTGAGCGACGGCGTGGAACAGGCGCTGGTGGTGTTCGTGACCCTGCTGGGGCTGTTCAGCCTGGTCTGGGGCTACCGTCGCCACGGTGCGCTGCGTGCGCTGGGCTTCCTGATTCCCGGCCTGGTGGCGTTGTGGGCCGGCGTGCTGTACGACCCGTTGCACCATAATGCGGTGCCGCACGCGGTGGTGATGACCGTCGGCGGCCTGCTGGTGGGTGTGGCCCATCTGGTCAACCTGCGCCTCAACCACGGTCACGTGCACGACGCCAGCTGCGCGCACTAGGCGCTCCATGGTAGGATTTTCGATCGTGCGCGGGGGCGCCCAGCAAGGCGGCCCCGCCGAACCCGTGTCAGTACGGGGTAACCAGATTTCACATTTGAGGAGTTGAAGACATGGGTAAGGGTGACCGCAAGACCGCCAAGGGCAAGCGCTACAACGCCAGCTACGGCAACGCCCGTTCGCACACCGCGAGCAAGGTCGCCGTAGGCGCCGCCGCTCCGGTTGCCAAGAAGACCGTGGCCAAGGCTCCGGCGAAGAAGGCTGTGGCGAAGAAGACCGTCGCCAAGGCCTGATCCGGCCCAGACCGGTTCAACGAAAAACGCGGCGCCTGGCGCCGCGTTTTTTTATGCACGTTTTTGTGGAGGCAAGACCACGATCTGGTTGGGGAACGCAGAAGA
>NZ_JBQEMR010000002.1:0-3897 GCF_052045015.1 Stenotrophomonas sp. 22692 | reverse complement strand
CTCGGCTGGCGCAATGCAGCCGAGCATGGGCTCGGCTCTACAACCGGATCAGCGCAGGGTGTTCTTCAGCGTTTCCGGATTGCCGTCGTTCGGCGCGGCCGGCACCTGCAGCAGGTGCGCCAGCAGCGGGTAGACGTCGACATTGTCGAAGCCATCGATCACCAGGCCCTGGCGGAACGACGGACCGCTGGCCACGAACACCGCGCGCATGGAGGGCAGGGCGTTGTCGTAGCCATGCGAGCCTCGATCCTGCCTGGCGCGCTTGGCGATCTTCTCCTGGTGAAGGGCGTCCCAGCCTTCATCCATGGCACAGACGATGGCCGGAACCCGCGGATGCGTGCCGTAGTGCCAGCGCGCCGGCAGGTTCTCCTTCTTCCAGCACTCGTAGTGCGTATGGCGGCCGAGCAGGGCGCGTTCCGCTTCCGCTTCGCGGCCCGCGACCGGCGCAAAACCTACCGACTGGCCCTGGCTGACATTGCGCGCGATGGCCGGATCGGCCATTGATTCGGTGGCGATCACGTGGCCGTCGGCGACACTGGCCATGCCGTGGTCAGAGACCACGATGATGTTGGTGGTCGCGACCAGGCCGCGCTGTTGCAGTCCATCGAGCACCTGGCCGACGATCTGGTCGGCGCGCACGATGGCGTCGGCGTACTGTTTCGACTCGGGGCCGTAGTTGTGGCCTGCTTTGTCCACGTGTTCCATGTACAGCGTGGTCAGGCGCGGTGCATCGGCATCGGTCTGCGCCAGCCAGTCGAGCACGATGCCGGCGCGCTGCTCCAGTGGTTCCTTGCCATCGTAGACGCGCCACTGGCTGGGGCGCACGCCACGGATTTCCGACTCGCTGCCCGGCCACGAGGTGGTGGCGGTGCGCACGCCGACGTTCTCGGCGCCGACCCAGATCGGTTCGCCATCCCACCAGCCGCTGGTAGTGACCGCGTCGCGGTTGCTCAGTTCGAAACGGCCCAGGGTTGCATCGTCCATGCTGTTGTTGACGATGCCGTGGTGGTCCGGGCGCAGGCCGGTGACGATGGTGTAGTGGTTGGGGAAGGTCAGCGACGGGTACGAAGGCGTCATCCAGCGCGCGCGTACCCCGCCGTCGATCAGTCGCTGCAGATTCGGTGTCAGGCCGCGATCCAGCGCATCGGCGCGCAGGCCGTCGATCGAGATCAGCAGCAGCTTCGGCGGTGCAGCCGTTGCAACAGTGGTGGGAACAGAGGCGGAAGGGGTGGGCGCGGTGGTGCAGGCGGCCAATGGCAGCAGCAGCGCCAGCGCGCAGGTCAGGCGTACGGAAGTCATCCGTCCATCATAGTGCGAGGTAATGACGCGCCCAAGACACGGCGCACTATCGCGCGCCGTGTCCGCGCATTTTTCCTTATCCCCGCGCCTGTCGGCGCGCCCCCTTCAACAAGAAGGGGGCTTTTCTCCAGACAGTTTACAGACGCTTCCATACACGCATGGCGTGGATCTACCGCGTCGACCAAGGTCGACACCTACCCACCGCCGCGGGAATCTGTCGAAGGTGGGGTGGTGTGGGTGGGCAGGACCGTTGGCGCCATGGATGGCGCCATCGAGCCCCCATGGATGGGTTTACGGCGTGTCCTGCCCACCCATACCGCCCCACCCAACGCGTAGAAAATCGGAGCTGTATTGGCTCTTGACCTTGCCGTTGCCTCTGCGGGTGCCGGGCGCAGCCCGGCCAGCCCTCTCAGGCGAACAGCGGTGCCTGGCGTTGTTCCAGCCGCAACAGCGCGGCCTTGGTTTGCAGTCCGCCGCCGAAACCGGTCAGTGCACCGTTGCTGCCGATCACGCGATGGCAGGGCAGGATGATCGGCAGCGGGTTGCGGCCGTTGGCAGCGCCGACCGCACGGGTCGCACTGGGCTGGCCGAGGTGCTGCGCCAGCTGCAGGTAGCTCCAGGTCTGGCCGAACGGAATCAACGCCAGCGCCTGCCATACACGCAGCTGGAACGGCGTGCCACGTGGTGCCAGCACAAGGTCGAAGCTGTTGCGCTCGCCGTGCAGGAACTGCAGCAGCTGATCGCGTGCTTCCGGCAGTGCATCCGGGGCGTAGTGCCAGTCTTCGCGGCCGCGTGCCGGATGGCGGTTTTCCGGGAACAGCACATGCGACAGGCCACGCTCGTCACCGGCGATGGTCAACACGCCGATCGGGCTGTCGAAACGATCGAACAACAGGGTCATGTCGGTTCTCCAACGAAGGTGCCGGACAGGTGCCACAGATGCAGCACGGCATAGGCGCGCCACGGGCGCCACGGTTGCGAGCGGGCTTCGGTCGCACGCTCGCTCAGGCGCTGGCCTTGGGCGTGGCCGAGGACCTGCTGCAGCACCAGGTCACCGGCGGGGAAGGCATCGGGCTGGCCAAGTCCGCGCAGCGCGATGTACTGCGCGGTCCACGGGCCGATGCCGGGCAGTGCCACGCAGCGCGCAACGAATTCCTCCAATGCCTGACCGGGCCCGAAGTCGAGCTGGCCGCTGGCGCAGGCAGCGGCCAGCGCACGCACGGTGGCGGCGCGGGTGCGCGGCAGGCCGATCGATTCCAGCGGCGCCTCAGCCAGTACCTCGGGCGCGGGGAACTGGCGATCAAATTCCGATGGCATGCCCGGCAGGTGTGCGCCATAGGCATCGACCAGGCGCCGCGCGAAGGTGGTGGCCGCGGCCACGCTGACCTGCTGTCCGAGCACGGCGCGTACGCCCACCTCGAAGCCATCCCAGCCACCGGGCACGCGCAGACCGGGACGTTCGGCGATGCCTCGCGCCAGCAGCGGTTCCTCGCCCAGCGCGGCATGCACCTGCTGCAGGTCGGCATCCAGATCGAACACGCGACGCACGCGGCGCACGATGTCGGGGATCAGGCGCGGATCGACCGCGCCCAGCTGCAGGCGCAGTTCCGGGCGTTTCGGGTCGGCGGTGACGCGCAGCAGGGTGGGGCGCTCGGGTGTGCCGAGCACGCGCTGGTAGCTGTCTTCGCCGATCAGTTCGATGCCGGGCAGGCTGCGCTTGCGCAGGAAGGCCAGCATGCGCGGGAAATCCAGCGGTGGACGGTACACCAGGCGCAGTACCAGGCCGCCGTCATCGGCGGCCGGCGGCTGATGCTGGCGACGCAGTGCCGTCGGTGCCATGCCGCAGCCCTGCAGGAAGGCGGTATTGAAGCGGCGCAGGCTGTTGTAGCCGGCGGCCAGCGCAACATCGGTCACCGGCAGCGTGGTCTCGGTCAGCAGCTGCTTGGCCAGCAGCAGGCGATGGGTGGCGTGGATCTGCCCCGGCGTCGCGCCCAGGTGTTCAACGAACAGGCGCTGCAGCTGGCGCGCGCTGAGGCCGATCTTCTGCGCGAGGTCGGCAACGGGCTGCTCCTGCAGGAAGCCGCCATGGATCAGGGCGAGGGCGCGCTGCACGATCTGCCCAGCCAATGCCTGCTGTGCCTGCGGCGCCAGTTCGGGACGACAGCGCAGGCACGGGCGGTAGCCGGCGGCGGCGGCGGCAGCGGCGGTCGGGTAGTAGGTGATGTTGCGCGGCTTCGGTGGCGGTGCCGGGCACACCGGGCGGCAGTAGATGCCGGTGCTGCGCACGGCGGTGAAGAACACGCCGTCGAAGCGTGCGTCGCGGGCCAGGCGGGCGCGGTCGCAGGCGGCGGTGTCGAGGGCGAGGGCGGTATCCATGGCGCCAGTCTAGGCGTGTGCGGGTGGAGATACTCGCCACATTCGGACATGGATGCTGAAGGGCGTCAGGTCGGGCTGTGCCCGGCACCCGCGGTAGTGCCGGCCGCTGGCCGGCAACGGCGACGGCAACGGCAGAAGCTGGTTTCCTGTGGGGAGGCGGGGTGGGCCCGGTTGCGGGAGACGCCGTAAACCCGTCCTTGGGGGCTTGGCCGCGGCATCCAT
>NZ_JBQEMR010000001.1:384515-510883 GCF_052045015.1 Stenotrophomonas sp. 22692 | reverse complement strand
TGGCGGGGTGGGTCCGGTTGCGGGGGACGCCGTAAACCCTTCCCTGGGGGCTTGGCCGCGGCATCCATGCCGCGGACACCCCCGCAACCAGACCCACCCAGCCTCCGACAGTTGGCCGCTGCTGTTGGTAGGTGCCGACCATTGGTCGGCATGCTGCTCCTGGTGGGTGTCGACCTTGGTCGACACGCTTGATCCACGGCATGGATAGATAGATGGCGCGTTTCTTGGCTGTGACGCGCCATTTAACCGGCGTCGGTTTTCTGGCCTACGGCTGCGGTGTCCAGCGGCCGACGTTCCGGCGCTGTAGATGCGCAGGGCTCCGACCCCGGGTTCTGGAAACACGAACGCCCGGGCAAGCCCAGGCGTTCGTGCCCCCTTCATGCTGGTAGCGCGCTTCAGCCGGCGAGTTCGGCCTGCTCGCGCTCGATGCCGTACTTGCGCAGCTTTTCCACCAGGGTGGTGCGGCGCAGGCCGAGCAGCTGGGCGGCGTGGGCGACCACGCCCTGGGTGCGTTCCAGAGCTTCGTTGATCAGGCCCAGTTCGATGTTGGCCATGTGGTTGCGCAGGTCCATGCCTTCGTCCGGCAGCGCCGCCGGTGCCGCCGGGCGATTGACGGCGATGCCGTGCTCCAGTGCCGGCTGGTTGCCGCTGCCTGGGGTGTGGAACGAGAAGCTGCGCAGGTCCAGGCGTTCTTCGTTGGCAACCGTAGCTGCCGGTGTCGGTGCAGCCACCGCCGCCAGTGCGGTGTCGCCACGGTAGCGGGCCGGCAGGTCCTGCACGCGTACTGAACCGCCCGGATGCAGCACCGCCAGGCGCTCGACCAGGTTGGTCAGTTCGCGCACATTGCCCGGCCATTCGTAGCCGGCCAGGGCCTGCAGGGCTTCCGGGGTGAAGCGCACTTCGCCACGACCGGTGCGCGCCAACTGTGCGGCGATGGTTTCCACCAGCGCCGGCAGGTCTTCGCGACGCTCGCGCAGGGCGGGCACGTCGATCGGGAACACGTTGAGGCGATAGAACAGATCCTCGCGGAACTTGCCTTCGGCGATGCGCGTTTCCAGATCGCGGTGGGTCGCGGCCACGACGCGCACGTTGCAGCGGATGGTCTGGTTGCCGCCGACGCGCTCGAAGCTGCGTTCCTGCAGCACGCGCAGCAGCTTTACCTGCATCGGCAGGCTCATGTCGCCGATTTCGTCGAGCAGCAGGGTGCCGCCCTCGGCCATTTCGAAACGCCCCTTGCGGGCGGTCAGTGCGCCGGTGAACGCACCCTTTTCGTGGCCGAACAGTTCGCTTTCCAGCAGGTCCGGCGGAATGGCGCCGCAGTTGATCGCCACGAACGGGCCATCACGGCGCGGCGAGCGCTGGTGGATCGCACGCGACACGACTTCCTTGCCGGTACCGGATTCGCCCAGCACCAGTACGGTGGTATCGAACGCAGCGACCTGCTCGATCATGGTGCGCAACGCAGTCACCGCCGGGCCGTTGCCGGTCGGGCCTTGATCCTGCGCGGCACCGGCCTGGTGCTCGGCGTCCAGGCGCTTGAGGCTGGCGCGGCGCAGCAGGGCTTCCATCTGCGCATGGCGCAGCGGCGTTTCCAGCGGCCAGATGTTGGCTTCGTGCAGGCCGTGCTGGCGGGCAAACGTTACCCCGTCACCATCGGCCAGCAGCACCGGCGGCGGCAGGCTGCTGCCACCCAGCCAGTTGTAGAGTGCGGTGCTGGCGGCGTTGTCGTCCAGGCTGCCGACGATCACCGCCATCCAATCGTTCTGGCGCTGGCGACTCAGGTCGAAGTCGGCCGCGTCGGACACCCAGCGCGGGTTGAAGTCCATGAATTCCAGCAGGGCAACGGTGCGCTCTGCGCGCACGGCGTCGTTGTCCAGCACCAGGATGCGCGATTCGCTCACGATCGATCCTCCCTGAGGCCTTCCAGGATCGGCATGACTTCCTGGATGTAGGACAGCTTGCTGACGAAATTGTCGGCGCCGGCGCGCAGCGCGTGCTCGCGGTGCTCGGCGTCGTCGAAGTGGCTGGCGATCACGATGTACGGTGCATCGTCCTGCGACTTGATCAGGCGGGTGGCCTGCAGGCCACCCATCTCCGGCATGGCCAGATCCATCAATACGACCTGCGGGCGCAGCGTTTCCGAACGCTCGATCGCTTCCAGGCCATTGCCGGCGCTGCCGACGATCTGCAGCCAGTCGATCTTGCGGAAATGGCGCATCGCCGCATTGATGAAGCCCTCGTGGTCATCGACCAACAGGACCGTGAGCTTGTTCATGTCCAACATCCTTTTCAGCCCACCCGGGCCAGCTGCGGTTGCCTGGCGCCAAGCCGGCGCCGTTCGCGGGCCGGGGCGATGTCCAGTTGTTCTCGGTATTTTGCGACGGTTCGGCGGGCAATGTTCACCCCCTGGCGCGACAGCAGGCCGGCGATGGCCTCGTCGGCCAGCGGGCGGCCGGCCGGTTCGGCGTCGATCAGGCGGCGGACCATGGCCTTCACGGCCTGGCCGGAAACGCTGGCGCCTTCCAAGCGCACGGCGAAGAAGTGCTTCAGTTCGAAGGTGCCGCGCGGGGTCTGCAGGAACTTGCCGGTGGTGATGCGCGAGACGGTGGACTCGTGCATGCCGATTTCCTCGGCCACTTCCTTCAGGGTCAGCGGCGCCATGGCCTCTTCACCACGCACCAGGAACGCGGCCTGGCGCTCGACGATCACCCGCGCGGTGCGCAGCAGGGTGTCGTAGCGCATCGACAGGCCGCGGCTGAACCAGCGCGCTTCCTGCAGCATTTCGCGCAGTGCCGGTGCGGCCTCGCTGGTCTCGGCCAAGGCCTGTTCGTACTGGCTGTTGATCGAGACCCGGCGGCTGGTGGCCGGGTTGAGGGCGACTTTCCACTGGCCGTCGGCGTGCCAGGCGACCACGTCCGGTACCACCACGGCATTGCGTTCGGGCAGCAGGCTGTCACCCGGGCGCGGCTGCAGCGACAGGATCAGGCGCACGGCTTCGCGCACGTCGTCGATCTCGGCGTCGTGCAGGCGGGCGAGGGCGGGGTAGTCGTGTGCGGCCAGTGCTTCGAGTGCGCCGTGGAGAATGCGGGTGGCCAGATGGCGGGCGGGAACCGCGCCATGCAGGCTGCGCAGCTGCGCCTGCAGGCCTTCACGCAGGTCCTGCGCAGCCATGCCGGCGGGCTCGCCGTGCAGCAGCTGCTGGCGGATGGCCTCGACGCCGTTGGCGGCGATATCGAACTGGGCGCTGGCAAGCAACTGCAGCTGGTCCAGCGGTGCCTGCAGGTAGCCGGCCTCGTCGCAGTGATCGAGCCAGAACGCGGCCACCGCCAGTTCGCGGTCGTCCATGTCCAGCGACAGGCGCTGAAGCACACGCAGCTGCGGGTCGGTCGATTCGCCGGCGGCGATGCGCGCCATACGGTCGTCGTCGCCGTCCTGCCAGCTGGCGCCGGCCACGTCCCACATCGAAGACTCCGGCAGCTCGTCGAAGGCGGCGGTGTCGATCGTCGTGGCGCTGGCCTCGGTGGCATCGGCTGCGGGCGCTTCGGCCTCATCGATCTCCAGCAACGGATTGGAGTCCAGCAGGCGCTGGATCTCCTGTTCCAGGTGCAGCCCATCGAGCTGCAGCAGCCGGATCGACTGCAGCAACTGCGGGGTAAGGTGAAGTTGTTGGCCCAGCTGGGTCGAGAGTGCAGCCTTCATCGTGGTTCCCCGGCACCGCTCCCCGGCGCCTTGTGGAACGCATCTTGCTTTTGATCCGGCGGGGGCGGAATCAGGGGGTTCCTGAGGGGCTTCGTGAATGTCCTGACAGGATGTAGGGGTATTCCCTACATCGGCGCGGAATGTTGACGATGATCGCGCCTAAGTTGCTGATTTTCTGTGTGGTTGCCGGGTTGACCGGGCTGCGCCGTGTACGGGTTCCTGTCGGAGCGTGTCAGGGTGACGGGAATTCGTCGCCGGTGCAGTGCCGGGCAGGGGTCAGATCCCTTTCCTGCGGAAAGGGATCTGATCCCATTCGCAGGCAATCACTCCAGCTCGTGCTGGTGGCGCGCGGCCAGCAGCAGCAGATCGTTGGCGCGGCGGCAGCCGAGCGATTCCATCATGCGTGCGCGGTGGGTCTCCACCGTCTTGACGCTGATGCCGAGGTCGGCGGCGATCTCCTTGTTGCTCTCACCCTTGCCGATGCGGCGCAGGATCTCGCGCTGGCGCGGCGACAGTGCGGCGATGCCGGTAGGTTTCTCGCGACCGAGCATCGGTGCCAGCATCTTGGCGGAGATCTGCGGGCTCAGGAACACCTGTCCGGCGTGCGCGGCACGCAGCGCCAGTTCCAGCTCCTGCGGCGCCGCATCCTTGACCAGGAACCCGACCGCGCCGCGATCGAGTGCATCGCGCACGTGCGCGGCGTCGTCGTGCATGGTCATCATCACCACCCGCGTGCCGGGAGCGCGCAGGCGGATGTCACTGAGGGCTTCCAGGCCGGTGCGGCCGGGGAGTGACAGGTCCATCAGGACCACGTCCGGGGCGTGCTGCAGGGCCAGCTGCAGTGCCTGCTCGGCATTGCTGGCCTCAGCGACGAGCTGCACGTCGGCAAACCCCTGCAGCAGCCGCGCCAGGCCGGCGCGGACCAGGGTGTGATCGTCGACGATGAGAACTCGCACAGGCACGTTGGAGGTCCGTGAGGGGAGTCCACCTTAACTTAGCTGAACGGGCGCGCCAAGGCTTGTCCATCCGCCGCCATGGTGGCAGGTTTCAACGGGCGCGGCGTGCTTCGGCCACCTGGCGGCGATGCAGGCGGAACAGATGCCGCTCCATCGCCATCTCCAGGCCATCGCCAAGACGCTGGAAACGCAGCCACAGGTAGTGACCACCGCCACCGTCCGCCGCTTCGGCGATCACTTCCACCGGCAGGTCGATATGGTCGGGCAGCCAGTCGCTGGGCTGCAGGCGCACCAGGCCAGCCTGTCCGGGGCTGGCGCCGCTACGCGGGCCCAGCTGCAGGCGGATGCCGCGGCGTGACCAGCGCACGGGGCGCAGGGTCAGTTCCTGGCCCTGCTGGCGTACCAGACGGCCGAGCAGCACCATGGCCAGATCCAGCTTGGCTTCCAGCCGCTGCAGCTGCAGGCTGGACTCATTGCGGTCGTCGTGCTCGTCGACGCGGCTGTCCTCGACCAGGGCCAGGCTGCGCAGCAGGCCTTCGGCACTGCTGGTACGACCAGCGGCGCTGCCTGCCTGGAACTCTGCCGGCAGCGCCAGCTCGCAGCTGAGCGTTTCGTCGAACAGCTCGCTTTCGGCCGGATGGTGCAGCGACGTGGTCGGCAATTGGGTCATGCCAGCGATTCTGCCTGCAGGTAGGCATGTGCCGCGCGAAGCGAGCGCTGGCCGTCGTTCATCAGCGCGGCGACGGCATCACGGCGCTGGCGCAGCAGGCCAAGCAGGTTCTGCTGGCGTTCGAACAATGCGGTCAGCGGGGCGTGGTCGGCGGCGGTCAGTGGCTGGCTGAGCAGCGCATGCAGCGTGCTGTCGTGACCGTCGAGCAGGCTGTCGGCCTGGTCGAGAGACTCTTCGCCCAGGGCCTTCTCGAAGGCGTCCAGCTGGGCGTGCAGTTCATGCAGGCTCATGGCGCCACCGCGGCCGGGCGGCGCTGTTCCTGCGGGATCGCATTCCAGGCGCTGTCGATCTCGCCCAGCAGCTGCAGCGACTCGTCCAGCGCGGCGCGGTCGTTGTGCAGATTGGCCTCGGTCAGGCGCTGCAGTACATAGTCATACAATGCCGACAGATTTCCGGCGATCTCGCCGCCGGCTTCATGATCCAGCGAGCCGTTGAGGTGGCCGACGATCGCGCAGACCTCGCCGATCGCCTTGCCCTTGCCGGCCTGATCGCCACGCTCGAGGCTGGCCAGGGCACGCCGCACGCGCTCCAGCGCGCCGGCCAGCAGCATCGCCACCAGCTTGTGCGGATCGGCATCGGCGACCGCACTGGTCACTCCCACCTGGCGGTACTGCTCGGCATATTGACGGCTGGAACCGTACATTCGTGATTCTCCTTGCGCGGGGTGCCGTCGGGCGATCGTGGGGACCGTTGCCGACGGCGCGGCGATGATTGCTGTTGCGTCCGTTATCGGTGCGTTACACGTCAAACTTGAGCGTCGCACGCAGTCCTTTAGCGGTTCAGCTGTGCCAGCTGCTGCTGCAGTGCGGTGTTGCTCTGCTGCAGTTTGCCCATCAGGCTGTCCAGCGCCAGGAACTGCTTCTTGTAGCGTTCCTCGACGTTCTTCATGCGGACATCCAGGTCCTTGCGTCGCTTGTCGATGTTGTCCAGCGTGGTGTTCAGGCCCTTGGTACGGGCGACGAAGGCGCCCTCCTTGCCCGTGGTCGTACTGACGTAACCGTCGACCATCGTGTAGAGCTTGCCGGCGCCGCCGGTATCACCGGTGATCGCCGAGCGGATCTTCTCCGGCTGGCTGGCAAGCGCCGCTGCGAACTTGGTCGCGTCCAGCACCAGGCTACCGTCGGCATTGGGATAGCCACGGGTCTGCAGGCCGAGCTTCTTCGGATCCAATCCATCCGCGGACAGGTCCTTCAGTACAGCGCCCATCATCGAACGCAGCTGACTGGATGCGCCGCGCATCTGCGCATCGCCGGTCAGCGTCGCCGCTTCCTTGGTCTTGGCGTCGTACTTGGTCTCGGTATTGATGGCGGCGATCGCATCGTTGTAGGCCTTGACGAAGTCCTGCATCACCTTGGTGGCTGCAGTGGTGTCGGTACTGATCACGACCGTGCTCTTGCCCTTGACCTTTAGGTTCAGGGTCAGGCCTGGTACGGCATCGGTCACGGTGTTGCTGTCGCTGATTACCGTGACGCCATCAATGGTCAGCTCGGCATCCGCTGCCGCGGTGTTCTCCTGAAGGCTGCCAACCAGTGCGCTCAACTTCGGGTCGCTGCCGCCGTATTCGAGTTTGATCGCATTGGCGGCGCCGGTCTTCTCCTGGGCGATCGACAGGTACTGGTTGTCGCCCGAAGCGATCAGGGTCGCCTGCACGCCTTCCTTGCGGCCTGCGGCGTCGATCTTGTTGCGCACGGTGGTGAGCGTGTCGCCGGCCTCCACCTCGACCTTCATCGTCTTTGCCTTGTCGCCCACACCAACGGTCAGCGTCAAGGTTCCGGCGCCGAAGGTGTCGGTCTTGGGCACCGAGGCGTTGGCAATCAGCTTGTGTGCCGTGGCGAGGGATTTCACCTCCACCTGGTGCGTGCCGTTGGCGGCTGCCGCCTTGGTCAAACCCTGGTCGTACAGTGCCACCGATGCCGACAGCACGTCGTCGGCATTGTTAGGTCCGGCCTTGCCGGTGGCGGTTACTGTGCGGGTGTCGAAGGCTGTCGTGGCCTTCAGTGCGGTCAATGCGGTCTTCAGCTTGTCAAAGGCCGAGGTGACGGTGCCGATTGACGACAGCTGCATCTTGGCCTTGGACTGCTGCAGGTTCAGCGCGTTGTCGGCGGGCTTGCGGTCGGCCGCCACCAGCTGGCTGACGATGTCTGAAATGTTCAGGCCCGAGCCGATGCCACCGTATCCAAAGCTTGCCATGTGATTCTCCTGGTATCGGGCCTGGCCGCTAGGCGCTGGCCCGTCGTCAACGAAAATAGCGGCCTGCGCCGCTGGGTCTTGAGGACTTCGTTGATGCACGTGCCGTGCCAGTCGTCTGGCGCAGGTTCTGGCACGCAGGTTGCAGGAGGGATGGGGCAGGGGGCGGGTAGGTTCACCGCAGGCTGCCGGGAGTCTGCAAAAAGCCCTCCCCCAATGCAGGGGAGGGATCAGGCTACTGACAATCGGGGGGAGACGAAGCCGCCCGGTACGTACAGTCAAAGGTACAGCGCTGAAAGAGAGGTCCGCAGGAGCGGGCGATGCCAAGCCGGTTCGGGAGTGATCCCGGGCCGGGCATGGCCCGCGCCTTCGTGCACCGTGACTTCCGGGTTGCTGCTACCGTCGGGACTAACCGACGGTAGCAGCACCTTCTTGCCGTGGATCAGCGCAGCAGGCTGAGCACGCCCTGCGGCACCTGGTTGGCCTGGGCCAGCATGGCCGTACCGGCCTGCTGCAGGATCTGGGTGCGGGTCAGTTCGGCGGTTTCCTTGGCGAAATCGGTATCCTTAATGCGGCTACGCGAGGCCGACAGGTTTTCCGTCGAGGTCTGCAGATTGGCGACGACCGAGGTGAAGCGGTTCTGGATCGCGCCGAGGTCGGCGCGGGTGCTGTTGATCGCACCCAGGGCCTTGTCGACCACTTCCATCGCCTGCTGTGCGCCGGTGACGGTGCTGATATCAACGTCGGCCAGGACCTTCGCAGCCGGGGCGGTAGCAGTGCCAGCGATCGCGCTGGTGGTGAAGTTGCCGCCGGTGGTTACCGCAGCCTTGATTGCGCTGAACTTGCCATCGCTGTCTACGCTTTCCTTGACCGAGGTCAGGGTGATGGAATCAGCCGTCGCCGGAGTGGCGGTAGGATCGCCAGCCTTCAATTCTGCATAGATGCCGGTTTCACCGATCTTTGCGTTGATCGCTGACACCATCGCGGTATTGGCGGCGGCAAGGTCCTTGGCTGCGTCGCCGGTGGCGGTGAACTTCACGTCGCCGATGGCAATACCACCCGCCGGGATGCTGCCACCAGTGAGGGTGGGGCCCTTGATGGTGGCTTCTGCACCAGCTGTCGTTGCAGTGCCGGCGGTCAGGGTCAGCGAAGCGCTGTCGAAGGTCGTGGCGCCGATCGAGTTGGACTTTGCGTCCACCACCTTGTCGATGGCGATGGCTTGACCTGCATTTGCGCCAACCTGGAACAGTTGGCTGGAGAACGAACCGTCCAGCAGCTTGGTGCCATTGAACTCAGACTGCTTGGCGACACGGTCGATTTCGCTGACCAACTGGGTCACTTCGGCCTGCAGCGCCTTGCGGTCGCTGGCGGAGTTGGTGGCGTTGGACGACTGCACCGAAAGTTCGCGGATGCGCTGCAGGTTGTTGCCGATCTCCGTCAGAGAGCCTTCGGCGACCTGGGCCAGCGAAATGCCGTCGTTGGCATTGCGGATGGCGACGTCGGTACCGCGGATCTGGGTGCCGAAGCGCTCGGAGATCGCCAGGCCAGCGGCATCGTCCTTGGCGCTGTTGATGCGTGAACCGGAGGACAGGCGCTGGATGGTGGTGGCCAGCGAGCTGCCGCTGGTGCTCAGGTTGCGCTGAGCATTCAACGACATCGTATTGGTGTTGATGACTTGTGCCATGGTGCTTTTCCTTTGGCGAAGGTGGAACGTGTTTCAGGAACCGGGCGGCAGCTCAGCCGCCGCCCGGCGGTCGATCAAGGTGCAGATCAGCGCAGCAGGCTGAGCACGCCCTGCGGCACCTGGTTGGCCTGGGCCAGCATGGCCGTACCGGCCTGCTGCAGGATCTGCGTGCGGGTCAGCTCGGCGGTTTCCTTGGCGAAATCGGTATCCTTGATGCGGCTACGCGAGGCTGACAGGTTTTCCGTCGAGGTTTGCAGGTTGGCGACGACCGAGGTGAAGCGGTTCTGGATCGCACCGAGGTCAGCGCGGGTGCTGTTGATTGCGCCCAGTGCTTCGTCGACCATCGACATTGCCTTCTGAGCACCGGCGACGGTGCTGATATCAAGATCGGCAATGTTCTTGCTTTCGGTGGTTACGGCGGCGATCGTATTGGTCGCTGCGGCGGTGCCCCAGTCGCCTGCAGTGTCGTCCCATGCCTTGACTGACAGAGCGACGGTGCCCGCGACAGTCGTATCCGGAGTAGCGGTCGAGGCGATCAGCGCGCCACCGTTCTTCACCTGATGCAGCGTCAGCTCACTGGCATCGGTATTGAGCTCGGCCATGATGCCGGTTTCGCCGAGCTTGGCGTTGATCGCCGACGCCAATGCCTTGTTCTTATCTGCCGCCGATGTACTAGCGGCGAACTCGACATTGTCGATCTTGATGGCATGCACCTTGTCATCTGCTCCGACGACGCTGATGGTGCCGCCGATCTGGGTGCGTGCAGTGGTGTTGGCTGCCGCATTCGCGAGCTTGGCACTCTGGAACGTGGCCGGGCCGAGGTTCGCAGTCGTTGCATCGACGACCTTGTCGATGGCGATGGCCTGACCTGCGTTGGCGCCAACCTGGAACAGCTGGCTGGAGAACGAGCCGTCCAGCAGCTTGGTGCCATTGAACTCGGACTGCTTGGCCACGCGGTCGATTTCGCTGACTAGCTGGGTCACTTCGGCCTGCAGGGCCTTGCGGTCACTGGCGGAGTTGGTGGCGTTAGCCGACTGCACCGACAGTTCGCGGATACGCTGCAGGTTGTTGCCAATCTCGGTCAACGAACCTTCGGCGACCTGGGCCAGCGAGATCCCGTCGTTGGCATTGCGGATGGCGACGTCGGTACCGCGGATCTGCGTGCCGAAGCGCTCGGAGATCGCCAGGCCAGCGGCGTCGTCCTTGGCGCTGTTGATGCGCGAACCGGAGGACAGGCGCTGGATGGTGGTGGCCAGCGAGCTGCCGCTGGTGCTCAGGTTACGCTGAGCATTCAACGACATCGTGTTGGTGTTGATGACTTGTGCCATGAGGAGAGGTCCTTGAGCGGTTGCACGTGAGTTGGGTTAGACGCCCCCGACGTGCCCCGGGGGCGGCTCATGTCAGCGCTGCAACAGGCTGAGCACGTTCTGCGGTACCTGGTTGGCCTGGGCCAGCATGGCCGTACCGGCCTGCTGCAGGATCTGGGTGCGGGTCAGTTCGGCGGTTTCCTTGGCGAAGTCGGTATCGCGGATGCGGCTGCGCGAGGCGGACAGGTTCTCCGAGGAGGTCTGCAGGTTGGCCACCACCGAGGTGAAGCGGTTCTGGATCGCGCCGAGGTCGGCGCGCACGCTGTTGACTGATTCCAGAGCCTTGTCGACGATTGAGAGCGCCTGCTGGGCACCCGCGACCGTGTCAATCTTGATGTCGGCGACATGGACCGGGCTGGCTGCGGGGCCAACCGTGTTCATTGCAACCGGGGTCGTGGCCGGAGCCACCGGCGGCTTGGTCACAGTGATGTCAGTCGCGTTTCCATCCGCCTTGACGGCGGTGAGCGCGACCTCGCCCGGAATGACTGCGCCATTGGCTGCAGTGGCTACTGTAGCGTGCAACCCGGTTTCGCCCAGCTTGTTGTTGATGGCTGCGGCGACGGCCTTGGCCGCGCGCTCCATGTTGGCGTTGTCGACGGCCGGCTCCGGGGTGCCGGCCACAGCGCGGGGGGTATAGTCGAACTTGATCTCGCCCAGGGATACATTGCCGACCTTCAGGCCGCTCAGCGTACCCTTTGCATCTTCCACATCGGTTGCAGTGAAGGCGATCTTGCCGGCATCGAGGAAGCTTGCTGCCCCCAGCGATTCAGCCTTTGCATCCACCACGCTGTTGATCGCAATGGCCTGGCCCGCATTGGCGCCGACCTGGAACAGCTGGCTGGTGAACGAGCCGTCCAGCAGCTTGGTGCCGTTGAAGTCGCTCTGCTTGGCGACGCGGTCGATTTCGCTGACCAGCTGGGTCACTTCGGCCTGCAGGGCCTTGCGGTCGCTGCTGGAATTGGTGGCGTTGGAGGCCTGCACGGCCAGTTCGCGGATGCGCTGCAGGTTGTTGCCGACTTCGCTCAGCGAGCCTTCGGCGACCTGGGCCAGCGAGATACCGTCGTTGGCATTGCGGATGGCCACGTCCAGGCCGCGGATCTGGGTGCTGAAGCGCTCCGAGATCGCCAGACCGGCGGCGTCGTCCTTCGCGCTGTTGATGCGCAGGCCGGACGAGAGGCGCTGGATGGTGGTGGCCAGCGAGTTGCCGCTGGTGCTCAGGTTACGCTGAGCGTTGAGCGACATCGTATTGGTGTTGATTACCTGTGCCATGGGGTCGTCTCCTCTTATATGGAACCCGTTGGTGAATGAAACGAAGCGCCGCCTGTTTTTTGTGTGGCTGTGTGCTTCGTTGTTGCCAAATGAATAACGGCGCTTTGTCAACAACCTTTAGCCGTGAATTCCGCTGAAGCCGTAATTCGTTGCCGGAGGCTGTTTTCCCGGGGTTTTCCAGCCCTGGAGGGGCGTGAAGGCGACCCCGGAAGGGGCGGCTGGGCAAGCCCAGCCAGCGCTGATGAAGGTATCGGCGGGGGCCAGCCGGGCTTGATGGGCAATCACGGAAAATCCGCGGAAGGTAGGCCGGCGCGCCCGGCGGCAACGGGCCGCGGAAACGAAAAAGGCCGCGATGCAGGGCATCGCGGCCTTTCAGGGCTGAGGTGGAAGAGCTGTCAGCCGATCTTGTTGAACAACGACATCGACTGCATCTGCGAGAAGATCGTCTGTGCCGCCTGCAGCGCGGTGCTCTGCAGCTGGTACTGGCTCAGGGCATCGGCATAGTCCAGGTCGCGCATCTGCGACAGCGTGGTCTTCAGGGTCACACTGTTGGCCTCTCGCATGTCGGCGGCATTGTCCAGCGCCTTCAGCTGCGCACCGCCGGCCGCACGCGAGTCGATCATCCGCTCCGACGCCCGTGCCACGTCGCGTAACGCGCTCTGCAACTCGTTCTGCTGTGCGCTCATCTTCGCGGTGGTGCCGGTGTCGGCGTCAAGCGCGGTGATCAGCTTGTCCATGGTGTCGAAGATGTCGCGGCTGCTCGCCGGCTTCACGTTGAAGCTGTCGCCTGCGGCAGGCGCACCGGTGATCTGCAGGCGTACGCCGTTCACTTCCAGATCATCACCGGCCTTGTAGGTGCCGGTGCCGGTCACATTGCCGGCACCATCCAGCACTTCGTACTGGTTGGCGGCGGTGAAGCGGACGCTGAAGCTCTGGCTGTTCCAGCTGTCGCTGCCATCGCGGGTGATGTTGGTCAGCACGCCGTTGCCGGTGTTGCCGGCGGCGGCACCGCCATCGACGAAGCCATCGCCGGTGGGGATGCGCATGAAGATCTCGCTGCCGGGCAGGGCATCGCGGACGTAGGTATCGGGGCCGACCTCGATCTGGCGCTGGGTCTGGTCACCGCGGTAGACCACCTTGCCGTTGATCTTGGCGAACGGAGGATCACCATCGTTGGTGCCGCCGAACACATAGCGACCGGTGCCGTCCTCGGCGTTGGCCAGCGACAGCAGGCCGTCGCGGATCTGGTTCAGCTCGGTAATCAGTGTCTTCTTGTCGGCCGCGCTCAACGCGGGGTTGCTGGCCTGGATGGTCAGGTCGTTGACCCGCCCCATCAGATCGTTGACCTGTGCCAGCGTGTTTTCCTGCACACCCAGCCGGTTCTGCACGTTGCCGGCGTTGAGCTTCATGCGGTCCAGTGCGGCCAGGCTGCGGTCCAGTCCGACCGCAGCGCCGGCGCCGACCGGATCGTCCTTGGCGGTGACGATCTTGCTGCCGGTGGCGATCTGCTGCTCCAGGTGGCTGAGCTTGGCCTGCTTGGCCATCATCAGCGACACCGACTGGTTGTACATCATGCTGGTGGAGATGCGGCTGCTCATCGGCGGACGGCTCCCAGGATGGTCTGGAACATGCTGTCAGCGGTGGAGATCAGCTGCGAGGCCGCCTGGTAGGCCTGCTGCAGACGCAGCATGTCGGCGGCTTCCTCGTCCAGGTTGACGCCGGACACTTCATCGCGCGCTTCCTGCGCCTTGTCGTTGATCACCAGCTGGGCGTCCAGCGAGTACTCGGCCGAACGGGCCGCGGCGCCCACCTGGGTGGTCAGGCCGCCCAGCGCGCCGTTCAACGTCACCGTGCCGGCGTTGAAGGCCTTGGCGCTCTCGACCTTGGCCAGCTTGGCGGCATTGCTGTTGTCAGAGGACCCGGCCGGGGTCGGGGTGATGTTGAAGGTGTCGCCGACCTTCGGAGCGCCGTCCAGCACGAAGCTCCAACCATTGGCACTGATGGTCTGGCCGGGGGTGTAGGTCTGCGGCGGGCCACCGTCGATGGTGTAGGTGGTGGCCGAGGTGAACACGATGGCGGCCGGATTGCGCAGGTTGGCGTTGGTCGAATCGCTGACGGTGACCCCGCTGAGCTTGCCGGTGCCGGTGTTGGAGGTCGCGGCCGCGCCCTTCACCGCAGCGGCAGCGGCGATGCGCGAGGGATCGGTGATCGCCACTTCCATGCTGCCGGCCACACCTGCGGTGGGCTGCAGCAGGAACCGATCGTTGGCGGCCGGGGTGCCGCCGACCACCATTTTGACGCCGTTGATCACCAGGGGATCGGCAGCGGTGCCAGTGCCGGTCAGTGGAACACTGGCGCCGGTGTCGGCGCGGCTGGCCTTCCAGTTGGTGCCGTCGAACTGCAGCACCACGTTCTGTGCATCCAGCTTGCCGAGGTCGTCATAGGTGGCGCTCAGGCTCGCGGTGCCGGTGTTGGCGTTGTTGGCGGTAACGCGCGGGTTGCCGATGTTGAAGAAATCGCCGCCCATCTTGCCGTACAGGTCAACACCCTGGTGGTGGGCCTGGTTGAAGGTCTCGGCCAGGCCCACGGCCAGCTTGCCCAGTTCGGCCTGGGCCGGGGTCAGCACGGTGTCGCGGAACTCCATCAGGCCACCGACCTGGCCACCGACGGCCTTCGGATCGAGGCGGATGGTGTTGCCCTGGGTTTCCAGGGCCAGCTGCAGGCGTTCGGGCTGGTAAGGGTCGGCCACGGTGGTGACCTTGGTCGCCGTGGTGCCCACAACCAGCGCGTTGCCGCCGGCGGTGTAGACATTCATGATGCCGCCGTCCTGGATCACCGCCGTGCCACCGGTGTAGCCGATCAGCTGGGTGATCAGCTGATCACGGCGGTCGAGCAGGTCGGGTGCGGCCGTGGCGATGTTGGTGCCGATGGCGCCGTTGATCTGCGCGATCTCCTGCGCCAGTCGGTTGATCTCGGTGGCACCGGCCAGCAGGCCGTTGTTGACCTCGCTGTTGAGGTTGTTCAGGTGGGTGTTGAGCTGCACGAAGCGGTTGGCCAGGGCCTTGCCGCCGTCGAGCATGTTCTGGCGATCGGCGGTGCCGGAGGCATTGGAGGACAGGCCGCTGACCGAATCGAAGAAGTTCGACCAGACGCCGGAGACGTTGGTGGCGGGATCGGATACCAGCGCGTTGACGCGGTCGGCCATGCTGGAAAGCTGCTTCAGGCGCGCCAGTTCACCGCTGCTGTCGAGCAGCCGCGAGATCGCCAGCTGGTCGGCGGTGCGGCGGATGTCGGTGATACGGGTGCCGTTGCCGACCGTGCCATAGCCGTAGTTCTGCGGATCGGCGGTGGCGAAGTTGACCTTCTGCCGGCTGTAGCCGGGTGTATTGAGGTTGGCCACGTTGTGGCTGGTGGTCGCCAACGCACGCTGGAAGGCGAGCAGGGCACCGGTACCGGTGGAAAGTACGCTGGACATGGGGTTCCTCAACGACGAGTGATACCCAGCGCCGCGGTTGCGGTGCTGGCGAAGGTCTGGCCAAGGCGCGAGCCGGCATCGGCGACGGCGCTGACGGCGCGCTCGATGGTCGGTCCGCCGGCGATCGCGGCGATCTTGGCCGCATAGCGCGGATCGGTGGCATAGCCGGCGCGCTGCAGGCCGCGGGCGAAGCCCTGCACGTCGGTGCCGGCCTGCAGGGCCTGCTGGTAACGCGGGCTGGTCTTCAGCAGGCGCACGTAGTCGGCGAAGCTCTCGGCCGGCGAGCTGTAGGCGCGGAAGCTGGCGGTCTCGTTGCGGCGCACGCCATCGACATATTCGTGGGTGCCGGCCGTGGCGCGCTGGCCGTTCCAGCCATTGGCCTTGATGCCGAACAGGTTGTGCGAAGTGCTGCCGTCGGCATGCTTGATGTGGCGCTTGCCCCAGCCGGTCTCCAGCGCCGCCTGGGCGACCAGGGCGCGGGCATCCACGCCCAGCTCCTTGGCCGCACTCTGCGCGTGCTGCCAGATGCTGGCGACGAAGCCTTCCGGGGTGTGCTCGCCCAGCTGGGCGACGGCGGTGCGGGTAGCCATCGCATCGGCCGGGCTGATCGTGGTGCCGCGGTTGCTGGCGGTAGCCGACCACTGGTCGCTGCTGGCGGCCCAGTCCTCGCCCTGCAGGCTGCCGATGTACGGATCCTCGGTGCCCAGCGAGCGGTGCATGCTGCTGCTCTCACGGCCGGCAATCAGGTCCAGGGCCTGCTCCATCGGCGCGACAGCCGCCTGTGCACCCTGCTGTCCACCGGCGGCCATCTGCTGCAGCAGGCGCACGGCCTGGCTGCCATCTTCCAATGGCAGCGACGGTGCCGGCTTGGCCGGTGCATTGAGCTGGTAAGCACGGCTGGCCTTGGCCGGGTCCACGCGGGTATCCAGCGCCGGACCCTCGGCGGCCTGCCCGGACAGCTGCCGGCTGATCATGCCCGACAAGCCCAGGCCCTTGCCGCGGGTCATCGCCTCGGCAATCTTCTGGTCGTACATGTCGCGGAACATCTTGTTTTCGCCGGGGAAAAGCGAGTCGCCGAAGCTGGCGTCACGCATGCTCTTGACCAGCATCTGCGCGAACTGGCCTTCCAGTTGGCGCGCGACCTTGTCGATCTTGGCCGGATCGTTCTGTTGCGCCGGGTGCAGATCGAATGCGGGATTGATGCGCATATCAGATCACCTCGAGCTCGGCACTCAGGGCGCCGGCCTGCTTCAGGGCTTCCAGGATCGCGATGAGATCGCCCGGTGCCGCGCCTACCGCGTTCACCGCGTGCACGATCTCGTCCAGGGTGGTGCCGCCGCTGAACTTGAACATGCGGCTGCCGTCGTTGGTGGCAGTGATGGTCGACTGCGGGCTGGCCACGGTGCGGCCGCCGGACAGCGCATTGGGCTGGCTGACGTTGGTGTTCTCCTGGATGGTCACGGTCAGCGAACCATGCGAGATCGCAGCCGGTCCCACGCGCACCTGCTGGCCGATGACCACGGTGCCGGTGCGCGAATTGACCACCACCTTGGCCGGGGCGCTGCCGGGGGTCAGTTCCAGGTTCTCGATGCGCGCCAGCAGGCCGATGCGTGCGCCCGGATCGGTCGGCGCGGTGACCGCCACGGTCACGCCGTCGACCGCACGCGCGGCACCTTCGCCAAAGGCGTTGTTGAGCGCGGCGACCATGCGCGAGACCGTGGTGAAGTCGTTGTTGTGCAGGTTCAGGGTGATGTCGCCGCCATTGGCCAGCGGATCGGGCAGGGCACGTTCCACGGTTGCACCGTTGGGAATGCGGCCGACGCTGGGCACGTTCACCGAGACACGGGAACCATCCTTGCCCTGCGCACCAAAGCCGCCGACGATCAGGTTGCCCTGGGCGATCGCGTAGATCTGGCCGTCGGCACCGCGCAACGGCGCCATCAGCAGCGAACCGCCGCGCAGCGACACCGCGTTGCCGATGGAAGACACGGTGATGTCGATCGGCTGGCCCGGCTTGGCGAACGGCGGCAGTTCGGCGTGGATCGCCACGGCGGCCACGTTCTTCAGCTGCGGGTTGACGTTCGGCGGCACGTTTACGCCCAGCTCGCCAAGCAAGTTTTTCAGGCTCTGCACGGTGAAGGGGGCCTGGCTGGTGCGGTCGCCGCTGCCATCCAGGCCGACCACTAGGCCATAGCCCACCAGCGCGTTGCCGCGAACGCCGCCGACCTGGGCCAGGTCCTTGATGCGCTCGGCACTGGCGGGCGCCGTCACGGCCAGCAGCATCAGCGCGGCGAACGACGCCACGCGGCGCTGCCAGGAGGAAGTGAGAAAGAGTTTCATGGCCATACTCAGAACGGCGTCAGGCCGGAGTTGAAGAAGCGGCTCAGCCAGCCCATCGCGTTGGACTGCGCGACCGGGCCGCGGCCGCCATAGACGATGCGGGCCTCGGCCACGCGGCTGGACGGAATGGTGTTGTCCTGGCTGATGTCGCCCGGGCGGACGATGCCCTGCACCTGCACCAGTTCATCGCCCTGGTTCAGCCGCAGGTTCTTCTGCCCCTGTACCACCAGGTTGCCGTTGGGCAGGCGTTGGACCACGGTGACCGTGACGCTGCCCTGCAGGCGGTTGCTCTGCGCGCTGTTGCCCTTGCCGGTGAAGTCACGCGCGCCCTTGGCCGTGGCACTCAGGATGTCCTTACCGCCGAGGGTGACCGGCGCGCCGAGAATGGACGGCGTGCCCAGGCTCAGGTTCGATTCCTTGTTGGTTGCGGTATTCGCACTGGTTTGCGCGGTGGTGTTTTCCAGCAGGGTGATGGTCAGCAGGTCGCCAACATCGCGTGCGCGGCGGTCCGAATACAGCTGCATGGTCGGGCCGGCGGCATAGATGGCACCCGCGGTCGGCTGGGCCTGCGGCGGCATGATCGGCTGGATCGGCGCCATCGTCGGGTAGGGACGCACGTCGCCGGCGATCACGCAGCCACCGAGCAGGGCGGCCACGGCGCAGGCGAGGGCAGTGCGGGCGAAGTTGGAAATGGGCGACATGGCGGTTTCCCGGTTTGGCCGGTCAGAGCTTGTTGTTGAGGTAGCCGAGCATCGAATCGGTGGTGGAGATCGCCTTGGCGTTCATTTCGTAGGCGCGCTGGGTTTCGATCATCGACACCAGCTCTTCCACCACGTTGACGTTGCTGCCTTCCAGCGCGCCCTGCACCACGGTGCCGAGGCCGTTGAGCCCGGGGTTGCCGTTCTGTGCCGGACCGGAAGCGGTGGTCTCCAGGAACAGGTTCTCGCCGCGAGCCTGCAGGCCGGCCGGATTGACGAAGTCGGTCAGGGTCAGCGCACCCACTTCCACCGACGCCGCACCGTCGGCCATCTTCACGCTGATGGTGCCGTCGGTACCGATGGTCACCGACTGCGCGCCTTCGGGAATCTGGATGCCAGGCTGCACCGGGTAGCCGCTGTTGGTGACCAGTTCGCTGTCCTGGTTGATCTTGAACGAGCCATCACGGGTGTAGGCCGAGCTGCCATCAGGCATCTGAACTTCGAAGAAGCCGCGGCCGTTGACCATCACGTCCAGGGCGCGGCCGGTCTGCTGCTGGCCGCCCTGTTCAAAATTCTTGGCGGTGGCGACCACGCGCACGCCGGTGCCGAGCTGCAGGCCGGTCGGCAACTGGGTCTGCGCCGACGAAGAGCCGCCGGGCTGGCGCACCTGCTGGTACAGCAGGTCTTCAAAACTGGCACGGTCCTGCTTGAAGCCGGTGGTGTTGGTGTTGGCGAGGTTGTTGGAAACCACCGACATGCGCATCTGCTGCGCATCCAGTCCGGTTTTCGCGATCCACAATGCCTGGTTCATCTTTGGTGTCCTGTCTGGTGAAGCCGGCCGCGTGGTGCGGCCCTTGAATGCGGGTGTGCAAGCGGTGTGCCAGCGCCGGCATCAGCCGGCGCCGGAATTCCGTCAGCTGCCCAGGCGCAGCATGCTGTTGGCGCTGCGCGCGTTCTCGTCGCCGTGCTTGATCACCTGCACCTGCATTTCGTACTGGCGCTGCAGCTGGATCATCTGCACCAGCGCGCCAGCGGCGTCCACGTTGCTGCCTTCCAGCTGGCCGCTGTGCACGGCCGTGCCCTGTGCCGGTGCGAACGGCTGGCGTGGGTCGGTGTTGCGGAACAGGCCATCCAAGCCACGCTCCAGGCGTTCATCCGGTGCCTGCACCACTTTGATGCGACCGATCTGTGCCATGGTCTGCGGGCCTTCGCCCTGCGGGATGATCGAGAGCGTGCCGTCGGCACCGATCTCCATCGCCTGGTAGGGCGGAATGGCGATCGGGTTGTTGTTGTCATCCAGTACCGGACGGCCGCTGGAGGTCACCAGCTGGCCGTTCGGCGTCACCGACAACGCCGCGCCGCGCGTGTAGGCCTCGCTGCCGTCACTGGACTGCACGGCCAGCCAGGTGCCGGTCTGCAGGGACAGATCCAGCGGCTTGCCGGTGATGTGCTGCGAACCGGGCGTGCGGTTGAACCCGGCGTCGACATGCAGCGCATCCACCCGCGAGGCAAAGCCCGGGCCACGGATCGGGAAGGCTTCGGTGTTGGCCAGCGCTTCCTTGAAGCCGGGGGTGTCGGAGTTGGCGAGGTTGTGGCTGAGCGTGCCCTGCGCCTGCAGGGAGGCGCGGGCACCGGTCATCGCCACGTAAAGGGCTTTATCCATGCGGGGAGTTCCGTGACAGGGTCAGCGCGTCATCAACGGATGTTGATGACGGTCTGGGTGATCTGGTCCTGGGTGGTGATCATCTGCGCGTTGGCCTGGAAGTTGCGCTGCGCGGTGATCATGTTGACCAGCTGCTCGGTGAGGTCGACGGTGGACGCTTCCAGCGAGCCGGCCTGGATCTTGCCGAGGTTGGAGGTGTCCGGCATGCCGGTGCGCGGCGTACCCGACTCGAACGTCTCCACCCACAGGTTGTTGCCCTTCTGCTCCAGCCCCTGCGTGTTGTTGAACGTGGTCAGTGCGACCTGGCCGAGGGGCTTGTCGTCACCGTTGGAATAGCGGGCATAGACCACGCCGGTTTCCGACACGGTGATCTCGTTGAGCTTGCCGGCGGCGTAGCCGTCCTGCTGGGTGTTGCGCAGAGCGAACTTCTCTCCGTACTGGGTCGAGCCGCTGATATCCAGCGTCATGTTGAGCTGACCGGCGCCGGTGGTCGGGGTGAACGTGCCGAGACTGACCTTGCCGTTGGCCGGAGTGGTCAGCTTGCCGCTGTTATCGAAGGCGACCGCGGTCGGGGTGCCGGCCGGTTGGCCGTCCACGTAGTTGTGCACGGTCCACTCGTTTGGATTGGCGCCCTTCACGAAGTACGAGACCTGGATATGGCTGACGCCCAGCGAGTCGTACACGGTGATGCCACCGCTGGAATGGTTGTAGCTGTTGGAGTCGGTCGGATCGAAATTTGCGACCGTCGGCTGCTTGGCGTTGGCCGGCAGGGTGAAGCCGACCTTCACTTCGCTGGTCTGCTTCGGCGGGCTGTCGGTGGTCAGCAGCTGCAGGTCGACCAGACGGCCTGCATCGAAGTTGGTGCCATCGGCATTCGGCGCGAACACCTGCAGGCGCGCGCCCTGCGGGTTGATCACGTAACCGGCGGAATCGGTCTGGAAGTTGCCCGCACGCGAGTACACGCGGCTGCCGTTCATGTTCATGGTGAAGAAGCCTTCACCGGAAATGGCCATATCCAGGCTGCGACCGGTCTGTTCGTTGTGGCCCTGCTTGAACTGCTGGGCAACGTTGGAGACGCGCACACCGGAACCGACCGCGTTCTTCGACAGGCCGTAGCCGGTGGCCGAGAACAGGTCGGCGAACTCGGCGCGCGATTCCTTGAAGCCGGTGGTATTGACGTTGGCGACGTTGTTGGCAGTGACGCTCAGGTCGGAATTGGCGGCATTGATGCCGGACAGCGAGACATTGAAGCCCATGGGATGCTCCTGGTTGATGCGGAATGTGCGGCTCAGCTGACGCGGAGCACGTAGTCGATCGGGGCCGTGCCCAGGCCCTTGAGGTTCAGGTACAGGCCGTCGGAACCGACGGTCACGCTCTCCACCGGTGCCTGTACGTAGGTGGACAGCTTGGTGCTCTTGCCGGCGGTGTCGACGTGGTTGGCGACGACCGAGTACTTGCCCGGTTCCATGCGCTTGCCGTTCGCATCCTTGCCGTCCCACTGGAAGGCGGTTTCGCCGGCGGCTTTGGCCTCCACGCTCAGCGACGTGACCTTGGCGCCGTTGGCGTCAGTGATGTCCACGGTGATGATGCCGGCCGACGGCGCAGCCACCGTGCCTTCGACGCTGCCTTCCTTCTCAAGCACCAGCTTTTCCGAAGGCACCAGCACCTGGTGGCCGACCAGTGCCGCACCACGCAGCACCTGGTCGCTGGCCATCGATTCCTGGAAGCCCTTCACCGTCTTGTTCAGATCGGTGATGCCCTGCACGGTGGACATCTGCGCCATCTGCGCGACCATCTGCGTGTTGTCCATCGGCTTCAGCGGATCCTGGTGCTGCAGCTGCTCGGTCATCAGGCGCAGGAAGTCGGCCTGGTCCAGCGTGTTCTTCTTTTTCGTAGCGTTGCTGTTCGGGGCGTTCAGGCCCAGCGCGGAATAGACGTCCTGGCTGGTCTGGTTGTTGACGGCGGTGGTCATGGCGGTATCCGGTGCTGCGGGGCTCAGCGGCCCATGGTCAGGGTGGCCAGGGCCAGTTCCTTGGCGGTGGTCAACATCTCCACGCCGGCCTGGTAATTGCGCGAGGTCGAGATCAGGTTGACCATCTGCGCCACCGGATCGACGTCGGGCTGGTAGATGTAGCCATCGCCGTCGGCCAGCGGGTGGCCCGGCTCATAGCGCTTGATCGGCGCGGCCTCGCTCTGGGTGATCTCCTTGACCTTCACCGACGTGATGTTCGGATCGTTCTTGCTGGTCACGGCCTGGAAGATCGGCTCCAGCGGCTTGTACACGGCGTCGGCGGAACCGGCGACGGTGTCGGCGTTGGAGAGGTTGGAGGCGATGGTGCTCATGCGCACCGACTGCGCCTGCAGCGCGGAGCCGGCGATATCGAAGATCGGCAGGTTGCTCATGGCTTATTGCCCCGTGATCGCGGTCAGCATGGAACGCACCTTGCTCTCGACGAAGCTGAGCGAAGCGCGGTATTCGAGTGCGGCGCGGCCATAGGCGGCACGCTCGGCATCGGGATCGACGGTGTTGCCGTCCAGGCTGGGCTGTACGCCGTCGCGCGCGATCTGGAACGGATTCAGGCCACTACTGATCTCGTAGTGCTGCTCGTGGGTGGTGGCCATCAGGCCATTGGCATCCTGTCCCTGGGCGTGGCGCAGGGCGGCATCGAAGTCCAGGTCCTGGGCCTTGTAGCCGGGCGTGTCGGCATTGCCGAGGTTGCTGGCGATCAGCTTCATCCGCTGTTCGCGCAACGGCATGGCCTGGGCGTGGACGCCCAGGTAGTCGGTAATCAGGTTGCGCACGGTGCACTCCCACGGGAACGTTGCCCGGGAAGCTGCAAGGGGTGTGCCAAAGCACGCGCGACATCGCGTCCGCCGGACATGGCCCTGCTCTAACCCGGGGTTCGGGGAGTTTGTGGTAGCGCCGGGCCATGCCCGGCGGAGACCCGTGACGCGGCCCTACGCCGCCATCGCGACCTTGCGCAGGCGGTCCAGCACGAAGTCAGCCAGTTCGTGAGGCGAGTATTTGGCGACGAAGGCGTTGGCGCCGACGCGCTCGACCATCGCATTGTTGAATACGCCCGACAGCGAGGTGTGCAGCAGCACGTACAGGCCGGCCAGGCCCGGATGGCGCCGGATTTCCGTCGTCAGCGTATAGCCGTCCATGGCCGGCATCTCGATGTCCGAGATGACCATGGCGTAGCGCTCGGCCGGGTTCTCGCCGGAGGCATGGATCTGAAGCAGGTGGTCCAGTGCCTGCTTGCCATCGGAAAGCAGGGTGGCGCCCACCCCCAGCTGGTCCAGCACGCTGCGGATCTGCTGGCGGGCTACGCGCGAGTCGTCCACCACCAGCACCTGCAGCTGCGGGCCGTCGGCCGGCATTGCCATGGTCGGGTCCAGCACCGCTTCGCCACGGACCTGGGCGATGTCGGCCAGTACGCTTTCCACGTCGATCACCTGGATCAGCTCGCCCTGGAAGCGGGTCACCGCGGTCAGGTAGCTCGATTCGGCGCCCAGTTCCGGCGGGGGGTGGATGTCTTCCACCGCGATGTTGACGATGCGCTCGACGCCGCTGACCAGGAAGCCCTGGATCGAACGGTTGAATTCGGTGACGACCAGATAGCCGGGCGAGGTGTCCGCATCGGGCTCGCGCTCGGGATGGCCGATTGCCAGCCCGAGGTCCAGCACCGGCACCGAACGGCCGCGCACGTCGGCCACGCCGGAGAACTGGCTGGGCAGCCCGGGCACCTGGAACAGCTCCGGGCGCCGCAGGACCTCCTGCACCTTGAAGACATTGACGCCAAAAAGCTGACGTCCGCCGAGACGGAACAGCAGCAGCGCCAGGCGATTGTGGCCGGCCAGTCGGGTCCGCTGGTCGATCCGGTTGAGCAGGTCATGGGACATGGCTGCTGTATCGGCGCCGCAGTGGCGGAACTTGAGGGCGCTCTGCCGCCCGCGTGGTCCGCACCGCAATTGTGGCGTCGCGCCATGTTCGACCGAGGCTCGACTCTACAAAACGCAGCTCTGCCCATCTGGCACACCCCTTGCACGCACCAGGGCCAGATCCCATCGACAGGAGGCGCCATGCGCCGGGTCACATCTCTCTTCGCCATCGCGTTGGCCTTGGCCTCGCCGTGGGCGGTTGCCGCCGACTGGCAGCCGGTGGCCAGCATTCGCGCCGCGGCGTTGTCGACGCTGCCGGCCGGCAGCGAGGGCGAGGCCCAGGTGGCCGATGCGCTGCGCCTGCCCAGGTGTGGTGGCGCGCTGCAGGTGCAGCCCACCGCCAACACCACGGTCGAAGTCAGCTGCCCGGATGCCGGTGGCTGGCGCCTGTTCGTGCCCGTAAAGGTGCGGCGCAACCAGACCGTGCTGGTGCTCAATCGTGGAATCGGCACTGGAGAAACCCTCACCGCCGCCGATATCACTACTGCCCAGCGTGACGCCGCCCGGATTGCCGGTGCAGTGCTGGCCGATCCCAACGCGGCGATCGGCCGCATCGCCCGCCGTCCGTTGCAGGCCGGAGCCCTGCTGTCGAACAACGATCTGGTGGTGCAGCGTCTCATCAAGAGGGGAGACAATGTGGCCCTGGTATCGCGTCGCGGCTCGGTCGAGGTCCGCATTGCCGGTCGCGCGATGGGCGATGCCGGTGAAAACGAACGGGTCTCGGTAGAGAACCTGTCCTCGCGGCGGATCGTGCAGGGCACGGTCGATGCCGCCGGTGACGTAATCGTGGCGCGTTGATTTACCGCAAAATATCCCTAAAGATCACGGCCCTGCGGCCGTTATCCCTTGTGAACGGCAACTCCAGGACACCCCATGAGCCAGAAAATCGACGGCAACCTGCAGGTCCCCCAGGCACTGCGCAGCGTGACGACCCCGGCCAACAAGCCCGGTGTCAGCACCGATGCGGCAGCACGTCCGGTCGAAGCGGCCGACAGCCTGCGCCTGACCGGCGAGGCCACCAATCTGCAGGCCATCGAGCGTGAGCTGACCACCGCCCCGGCGATCGACGCCCAGCGCGTGGCCGCCGTGCGCGAATCGCTGCAGAACGGCACCTACAAGATCAATCCGGACGCGATCGCATCGCGCATGCTCGAGCTGGACCAGCAGCTGCACGGATGACCGGGGCGATGAGCGAGCCGCTGCAGCGCCTTGCCCAGGCCCTGGACGTTGAACGCCAGGCCCTGGTCGAGCACGACGTGCACGCCCTGATCCGGGCTACCGGAGCCAAGCTGGAAGCGCTGCGTGCGCTGGAAGGCGCGCCGCCGGTGGGCGAGGGCGAACAGCTGCAGGAACTGGCCGAGCGCAACCGCGCCAACGGCGTACTGCTGTCGCGCCGCCGCCGCGAGGTCAACTGGGCATTGCGCCAGCTCGGCCGCACCGAAGATGCCTCTGCCTACGATGCCAAGGGCCAGGCGCACACCGTCACTGCGCGCCGTCCACTCGCCGTCGCCTGACGCGACGGCGGTCGCACAACCCATTCCCGCGGGCTGAAGCCCGCTGCGTGACCGCGTATATTGGGCGCCTGTTCGAATGCCCCGAGTCGCCGTGTCCGCTGCCAACGCCCTGGTTACCGCCCCCCTTCCGCCACAGCCGGTGCTGCAGGCCCTGCTTGAGCGCCTGCGCGAAGGGCTGCTGCTGTTCACTGAAGACGGGCAGGTGGCCCTGGCCAATCCGGCCGCGCAGAACCTGCTGGCCAGTGGTGAGGGCGGCGGTCTGCCACCGCCGCAGCGTCTGCGCGAGCTGTTGCCGCCCGATGCGTTGGAACAGGCGCGCCAGCACGGCCACTGGAATGGCAGCCTGCCGCTGGGCGAGGGTGTGGTCATCGCCCACCTCTATCACCACGGCCCGGTCGGCCAGGGGCACTTCCTGGCCCTGTTCCGCCACATCGAAGGGCAGGAAGACTACGAACGCGAACTGCAGCAGCGCCACGCCGAGCTGCGCCAGGCCTACCTGCGTCTGAACGGCACCCAGGAGAAGCTGCTGCAGTCGGAAAAGATGGCTTCGATCGGCCAGCTTGCTGCCGGCGTCGCGCACGAGATCAATAACCCGATCGGCTACGTGCACTCCAACCTGGGCAGCCTGCAGGAGTACCTGCGCAGCCTGTTCACCGTGATCGAAGCCTACGAACGCGCATTGCGTGCGCCGGACCCGAAGGCGCTGATCCCGGAAATCGACGATATCCGTGACCGCCTGGACATCGATTTCATCAGCCGCGACCTGCCGCAGCTGATGGCCGAGTCGCGCGAAGGCATCGAGCGGGTGACGCGTATCGTGCGTGACCTGAAGGACTTCTCGTATTCCGGCCGCGACGAGTCGTGGAAGCTGGTCGACCTGCATGCAGGCCTGGAATCGACCATCAACATCATCTGGAACGAGCTGAAGTACAAGGTCACCCTGGTGCGGGAGTTCGGCCAGCTACCGCTGGTGGAATGCCTGCCGTCGGAGTTGAACCAGGTCTACATGAACCTGCTGCTCAACGCCGGCCATGCCATCGCCGAGCGCGGCACGATCACGGTGCGCACCGGCGTTGATGGCGATCACGTGTGGGTCGAATTTGAAGACACCGGCGGTGGCATCTCGCCGGAACTGCGCCAGCGCATCTTCGATCCGTTCTTCACCACCAAGCCGGTGGGCAGTGGCACCGGCCTGGGCCTGTCGATTTCCTACAGCATCATCAACAAGCACCATGGCCGCATCGACCTGGACAGCACCCCGGGCGTCGGCTCGCGCTTCCGCGTGGTACTGCCGGTGAAGCAGCCGCGCTGATCACTTCTGTAGAGTCGAGCCATGCTCGACTCTACATGTGGGTCACCGCAGCGGACGATCCTCACCACCATCTCCGTTCTCCACCGGCGCCGGACCGGCGTTGCTGCGGCGTTGCTCCTCATAGGTGCGGAACGCCTGGTGGATGTGCTTGCGCAGCTCGTCGTCGTTCCACGGCTTGGTCAGGAAGCGATAGATCGCACCGCGGTTGATCGCGTCGGTCACGGTGTTCAGATCGGTGTAACCGGACAGCACCAGGCGGATCGTGTCCGGGTACAGCATCTTCACCCGGCCCAGGAACTCGGTGCCGCTCATGTCACTCATGCGCTGGTCGGACAGGATCACCTGCACGTCGTTGATCGCCAGCAGGTCGAACGCATCGCGCACGTTGCCGGCCGCCAGGATGCGGTAGCCATCGCGACGGAACAGGCGCACCAGCGAGCGCAGCACGTTCTCCTCGTCGTCCAGCAACAGCAGCGTGCGGTCGGGACGGGTCTCGGCAAAGGCCTCCGGGCGCAGGTAGCGGCGGCGCAGGGTCATGCCGGCGGCATCGGCCGACATCGGTTCGCCGAACAGGTAGCCCTGGAACACGTCGCAGTCGTTGCGGCGCAGGAAGCCCAGCTGCGCCTGCGATTCCACGCCGTTGGCGATCACGGTCATGCCCAGCTGGTGGCCCATGGCGATGATCGCACGGGCGATGGCCGCTTCGCGGTTACCGGCCGGCGCACTCTTGATGAAGCTGCGGTCGATCTTCAGCTTGTCCACCGGGTAGCGCACCAGCGCACTCAGGCTGGAATCGCCGGTGCCGAAATTGTCCAGGCTCAGGCTGATGCCTTCGTTGCGCAGGTTGGCCAGCGTCTCGTGCACGAAGTTGACGTTGTTGGTCAGCGCGCTTTCGTTGATCTCCAGCGTCAGCATCTGCGCCGGCACGCCCGCCGCCTGGATCAGGCCCATGACTTCTGCGAAGAAGTTGGGCCGCAGCAACTGCAGGGTGGAGACGTTCACGGCGATGGTGAAGTCGTCGAAGCCCTGGTCGCGCCACAGGCGGGCCTGCTTCAGCGCGCCCTCCAGCACCCAGGTGCCGATCTGCACGATGATGCCCAGCCGTTCGGCGGTGCGCATGAAGCGCTCCGGCACCAGCATGCCCAGCGTCGGCGACTGCCAGCGCAGCAGCGCCTCCATGCCGACCACGTGGCCGTCGCGGGCGCTGACCAGCGGCTGGTAGCGAAGCTTCAGCTCGCCATTGGGGATCGCGTCGACGATCTGGCGCGCGATGATGCTCTCGCTGTGCGCGCTCGGCGGCGTGTCCACGGCGTGGATGCGCACCGCGTTGCCGCCTTCGCGGGCCGCCTGGTACAGCGCATCCTCGGCATGATCGAGCAGGCGTGAGGCGCTGCTTGCATGGTCCGGGCACAGGCTCACGCCCAGCTTGCCGGTCATGAACAACGTATACGGCAGCACCGACAGGGGCAGCTCCATCTGCTGCCGGATCTCCTCGGCAAAGTCCTCCGGCAGCGGCACGTCGGCCGTGCGTGGCACGGCGATCAGGAACTCATCGCTGCCGTGGCGCCACAGCTTGCCGCGCCCGCGCAGGTAGGACTGCAACCGCTGCGCCACCAGCGCCAGGGCCTGGTCACCCACCTCGGCGCTCATGTTTTCGTTGACCGAAGCGAAGTGGTCGATGTCGACATGCATCAGCATCAGTGCGGTGCCGCCCGAGGCCGCCTCGGCGACCATTACCTGCAGCTCGGGGTTGCCGGCGCCAAGGCGATCAGGCGCATCATCGATGCTGACCGGGGGCTGGTTGGGATTCCACATAGGCTCAGTATTCCGGTGACTCAACGGCGGCCATGCTGGCCGCCTGGTAGGGGAGGTGGACGTCGATCAGCGTGCCTTCGCCGTGCGCGGATTCGATCCGCACATGGCCACCGACGCTCTGCGCGCGCTCACGCATCACGATCAGGCCCAGCCCGCGCGGACCATCGGGGTCGAAACCCTCGCCATCGTCGCGGATCTGCAGGTGCAGGCCGCGCTGGCCGACATCGCGCAGCTGCAGCTGCACCTGGCTGGCACGGGCGTGGCGCAATACGTTGGTCAGGCTTTCCTGCGCGATACGGAAGCAGGCCTGCTCGATGCTGTTGTCGGGACGGTGCGGCAGGGGCTCGATCTCGGCCAGCAGTTCCACCGGCGACGAGCGGAACAGTACCCGTGCCTGCCAGCTCAAGGCTGCTTCCAGGCCCAGCGCGTCGAGCTGCGGCGGGCGCAGCAGGGTAGAGATGTCGCGCAGCTTGGCCACCGTGGTATCGGCCAGGCTGACGATCTGCGCCAGATCCTCGGCGCGGCGCTGCGGATCATCTTCGTCCTGTGCTGCGTAGGCGGACAACTTGATCGCCGTGATCGCCTGGCCGATGTCGTCGTGCAGATCGCGCGAGATCGCGCGGCGTTCATCCTCCTGCAGCGAGAACAGGCGGCCGGCCATCGCCTGCAGTTCACGGTTGCTGGTTTCCAACGCACTGCGGGTGCGCTCGGAATCGCTCAGGTCACGCACGATCAGCAGCTTGCAGTCGCGGCCGCCGTAGCGCACCTCGCCCACCGCCAGGCCGGCATGGAAGCTGCGCCCGTCTGCGCGCTGCATGACCACCACGCTGCTGTGGCCGGGGCCCAGATGGGGCTGGCCGGCACGCAGCTGGCTGCGCACGCGGGACAGATCGGCGTTGTCCACCAGTGCCGACAGCGGCTCGCCCAGCAGGGTGTGGCTGCCATAGCCGAACAGGCTGGCGGCCCAGGCATTGGCGTACAACACGTGTTCGTCGGAGAGGATCACCACGCCATCGGGCAGTACCCGTACCAGCTCGCGGAACTGCTCCTCGCGCTCGCGCAGCAGGCGTCGCGACTGCTCGCGCTCGGTCACGTCCTGCAGCGTGCCCAGCACGCGATTGCGGCCGGCCTCGTCGATGCCGCTGGCAGCACGCAGATGCACCATCAAGGCGCGGCCATCCATCGACAACAGCGGCAGCAGCACGTCCACGTGCACGGGATCGCCGGAGCAGAGTTCGGCCAGCAGCTGTTCGGTCTGGGTAGCGGTGGCCGGATCGGCCGGCACCAGCAGTTCGTCGAAGCGATGCCAGCGCCGGGCCTCGGGCGGGCGGCGACCCAGCAGGCGGTAGACCTGGTTGGAATAACGGCCGAGCCCGGTGGACGGGTCCAGCTCCCAGGCGCCGATGCGGGCCAGCTCGTGGGCTTCTTCCACCCGGGCCAGCGCCTGGTCGCGGCGCAGTTGCGCCAGATCCTCCGCAGTGCGGTCGATGGCAATCAACAAGCGGGCGTTGTGGCCGTCGTAGCTGATGGCGTTGGAGCGCAGCTCCATCTGCCGCAGCGAGCCGTCACGCAGCTGCAGCTGGGTACGCAGGATGCACAGTTCCTCTGGTGCCTCGCGGATCGCCTCCAGCTTGGTCTGCAGTGCCTGGTCCTGGCCTGGCGGCCACAACGCGTCGATGGTCTGCTCCAGCAGTTCGTCACGGTCCCAGCCGAAGGCGGTGCAGGCCGCCGGATTGGCATCGAGGATCGCCAGCGTATCGAGGTCATAGACCAGGATCGGGCCGGGGTTGCCTTCGAACATCTGCCGCAGGCGCAGCTCCGAGGCCTGCTGGCGTGCATGGGTGTGCAGCACGTGCTCGGCCAGCGGGCGCAGCAGCAGATACAGCAGGCCCGCGCTGGCAAGGGCGAAGAACGAGCCCTTCAGGCCCTGCCACAAGGCCGCCTGCTGCGGGTCAGGCACCAGTGCCTGCACCGCACTGTCGGTGGAGATCATCCAGGCCAGCGCCATCGCCAGGTAGCTCAGCACCACCCGGCGCCGGTCGCGGCTCAGCGCCTGCGCCATCCGCGGGTCGGGAACTGGGGCGTTGCCGGTCGGTTCTGCGGGCATGGACAGGGCGGAAGAAAGGGGCGCCGGCCATCTTACCGCGCAGGTGCGCCCAGACCACTCAATTATCCGCCGCAGGCGCCGTTAACCACTGCGTGCCCCGCTGACGGGCGTGTCATCCGGAGCAAGATCGCGTGGACCAAGGGATCATCGCCAGCCTGCTGCAGCACCCGCTTGCGTCGGCGCTGGTCATCGTCGACCGCACGGGCCGCCCGCTGGCGGCCAATCCGGCTGCGCGCGAGCACGGCTTGCCGGCTACCGTGGCTGCGTATGCGCCGATGCTGGAAGATCTGCGCCTGATGGCCGCCGATGGCGGCATCGTGGCCTGCACGCTGCCGGGTGGCCCGCACGGGCACTACGACGGCCACCTGCGGGCCGTGCACGATGGCGCCGGCAATCTGCTGGCTTTCACGCTGAGCATTCCCGAACCGGTGCCGCTTGGCGGCGGTGGGCGCTGGGAGCTGGCGCTGGACAGTGCCGGGCACAGCCTCTGGGACTGGGACATTCCCAGCGACCGTGTGGTGCGCACCCCGGCGCTGGGTGACGAAACCGCCACCGAGATCCTGGCCCGCGTGCACGGCGAAGATATCGCCCAGGTGCGGGTCGCACTGGACGAGCATCTGCGTGGCTTGAGCGAGCAGTACAGCGCACAATTCCGCTTCCGCCAGGCCGATGGCCAGTGGCGTTGGGTACTGGACCGCGGGCGCGTGGTCGCGCGCACCGCCGATGGCCAGCCGCTGCGCATGGTCGGCACGCATACCGATATCGAACAACAGAAGCAGCTGGAAGGGCTGCTTCAGGAACAGCAGCTGCACCTGAGCGAGGCCCAGCGCATCGCCAGCATGGGCAGCTGGTCGTTCGACCCCAACAGCGGTCATTTCTGGTGGTCGCCGGAGCTGCGCTCGATGCTGGCGCTGGAGCAGGGCAGCGCGCCCGGCCAGCGCCGCTGGCTGAAGCAGCTGCATCCGCGCTCGCGGGGTGCATTGCGCGCAGCATGGCGGCGTCTGTGGCGTGATGGCCGGGCCGCCAACATCGAACTGGAACTGACCCGCGGCCACGAACCGTCGCAGCACCTGCGGCTATGGATGCAGCCGCTGCTGGACATGGATGGCCAGCCCAAGCGCCTGCTCGGCCAGGTGCAGAACATCACCGAGCAGCACCAGACCGATGCACTGATCCGCTGGCGCACCGAACTGCTCAACCGTGTTTCCGCGCTGGGTCGCATCGGTGGCTGCGAGATCGAGGTGCAGACCCGGCACATGCAGTGGACCGAGGAGTGCTACCGCATCCACGGCCTGCGCAAGGAGCCGATCACCCTCGACCAGGCGCTGGCGCTTTACACCGAGGACTCACGCAACGCCTTCGAAGCGGCGTTGGGGCGCATTGCCGATGGCGGACTGCCCGAACAGCTGGACCTGTGCTTCTACCGTCAGTCCGGCCTGCGGGTGTGGGTGCAGGTGCTGATCGAGCTGGACCGTCGCGACGGCCTGCCGCCGCGCTTCGTGGTGCTGTTCCGTGACATCACCCGCGAGCGCGAGGCGAATGAGCGCATCGAGCTGCTGGCCCACTACGATCTGCTGACCGGCCTGCCCAATCGCGTGCTGCTCGGCGAACAGACAGCAGAAGCCATCGAGGAAGCGCGTGACCGCGGCACCTCACTGGCGATGCTGTTCATCGATCTGGACGGCTTCAAGACCATCAACGACAGCTTCGGCCACGCCACCGGTGATGCGCTGCTGAAGGCCGCCGCCACGCGCCTGCACCAGAACCTGCGCAACAACGATCTGTTCGGCCGCTTCAGTGGCGACGAGTTCATCGTGGTGCTGCGCGACTTGGCCGAGCCGGAAGATGCGGGCCACGTGGCGCGCAAACTGATCGCCTCGCTGGCCGAGCCGCTGCGCCGCGGCGACACCACGCTGAAGGTCGGCGCCAGCGTCGGCATCGCGATGCTGGGCGATGCCCAGACCGACTTCGATTCCCTGCTGCGTGCCGCCGACGCCGCGATGTACGCGGCCAAGGAAGCCGGCCGCAATACCTACCAGTACTACAGCCAGGACGCGCTGGCCCGCATCCAGCGCAAGCTTGAGCTGGAGCATGCCCTGCACGGCGCCATCGAGCGCGAAGAGTTCAGCCTGGCCTACCAGCCGCTGCTGCATGCCCACCACGGCGAGCCGCCGGCGATCGAGGCGCTGCTGCGCTGGCACCGGCCCGGGATCGGCTACTGCAGCCCGGCCGAGTTCATTCCGATTGCCGAAAAGTGCGGCGAGATCGTGCGCATCGGCGACTGGGTGTTGAACGAAGCCTGCCGCCAGGCCACCGCCTGGGACCGTGCCGGTCTGCGCTTCGACCGCATCGCGGTGAATGTCTCGGCGGTGCAGCTGCGTGACCGCGGCTTTGCCGAGCGCGTGATCGACATCTGCCACGCCCATGGCTGGCCGCCGCAACGACTGGAGCTGGAACTGACCGAGTCGGCATTGATCCGTGACACCGACATCCTGCGGCATTGCTTCGACGTGCTGGAACGGCACGGCGTGCCGCTGGCGGTGGATGACTTCGGTACCGGCTTCTCCAACCTCAATTATCTCAACCGTTTCCCTGTGGGCCGCCTGAAGATCGACCGCAGTTTCGTGCAGGGCATGTTGCATGATTCGGGCACGGCCGAAGTGACCCAAGCGATCGTGCACCTGGGCCACGCGCTGGGCATGAAGGTGGTGGCCGAGGGCGTGGAAACGCACCAGGAAGAAGACATGCTGCGCCGCCAGGGCTGCGACGAGATCCAGGGTTACCTGTACTCGCGCCCGCTCAGCCCGCGCGACCTGGCGCAGTGGCTGCGCCAGCAGCGCCCGGCACCTGGGCGCACAGATGCTGCCAGCGAGGTCGTGCTGGCACGCTGAGGGTAGCGCCGGGCCTTGCCCGGCGGGATCGTTGCGCGCCGACGCACCGCTCTGGTAGGTGTCGAACTTGGTCGGCACGAATGCTTGCATGCATCATCATCTATAAGCGACGCGGATCTGCCGCGTGTGCGACATCAATATGGTCGTTTCCGTAGAGCGAAGACTGACTGGGAGTCGTCCTTTCCGCCGGTTCCCGTGGATGAGCTGGCTTTGGCGGCCAGACCTACTCCGCCCAATGATTAGAGAGAGCGTCGATTGCCCTCCATATCTTGAAGTTGTTCAACGGAGTCAGGGAGGGTAGAACCGCCGCTTCCTCTTCGGTTGCAGAGCAGTGAATGGAGTTGGTCGCGTTTCTCTTGTGCCAGATCCCTGGGGTGCCGTAGACGAAGAAGTAGTTCTCCAGGCCAGTCGCATGGATAAGTTCATGTCGACCGATAACCCGCCAGTCCCCATCCTGATCGCTTTTCCTGTCAAAGAGTGAGTAGCTATCCAGGATGACTGGATTCATTAGTGGTCTAGCTTGCTCAAGATCGGCAAGGGCGAGGGTCGTCTCCCTGCGGCGGGTCCCAAAGATATGTGCGGAATGGCCAATGGGAATCTCGGAAATGATCTGTCCGAAGTGGTAAAACCCATCATTGCGAGTAAAGCAGAATACGTCGCCTGCGCGGATGAAGCGGAGCATTGTTCGATGCTTCTTGGTCCAGCCGTTGAGAAATTCGCCGATAGTTCCAGTTTCCCGCATCGTCCTCTTTGGTGCTGGCGTCGCCATAGGGATTCACTCAATGTCCGGTTCAAGAGACGTCAAGTGTTGACGAGGCGTGTTGCCAGGACCATGCAAACATTCCGAAATGCATGGATCGCGGGGCATCATCCACGCATGGCGTGGATCTACCTCGAGAACTCCGCCTTCAACTGCATGCGCAGCGCTTCGACGATGGCCGCATAGCGCCGCTTCTGGACCAGATAGCTGGCCAGGAGCAGCGGCAGTACCAGCAGCATGGGCGCCACCATCGGGCGCATCGCCACCAGCGGCAACAGCAGCAGCGACAGGATCGCCACGAACCAGCTGCACAGGCCGATCACCCGCACCTCGTGCCGTCGCGCGTTGAGTACGATGCGACCGCGCATCACCGGGAAGTAGCGCAGGCCGAAGCTCGGCGCGAAGCTCTCGCGGAACACCATGCTGCCATCGGGCAGCGCATGGAAGGCCAGTCGCAGCCACTTGTCCCGCGGCAGGTCACGTTCCAGGCTGCCCAGCGAGAGCCGGGCCTGCATGGCCGGTGACGCCGCGATGCGTTCGTTGAACACGGTGATGCCCCAGCTGAAATAACCGGCCACCCAGGCCATCAGAAGGACGGTCTCGATCAGCAGGAGTGCGATCAGGGCGATGGCCATCGGTCTTCCATGATCGGGATCGGTGGATCATGCCACTGCCCGGACAGTAGATCCACGCCATGCGTGGATGGCAGGCGGTCCGAGCCACCATGCGGGTGGGGCCGCCCAGCGACTCAAGCAGCCTCTTGGCGTCAGTCCTCTTCCACCAGATCGCTAAGATCCAGAATCCGTGGAGCAACACTGTGCGCAACGACGCTTTGGATCATTCCGGGCTTGGGCCGAAGTGAATAGGCTCGCATCGTGTGGATGGGATTGAACTCCAGCCACGGGCAGGATGAATGCCCCACGATAACCGGCATGTTGAAACTGATGTCCTTGGGATCATCCAGTGGGAGAGTCCATTTGCCGCCGTGATGCTGACACACGGTTTCCCCAAGATATCGTGCAAACACAACTCTCAAGGCAGCCTGCTCGTCCTTCGATAACGTTGCGGCCATCAACGTGTACAGGGTTTCGAGGCGATCAAGGCTCTCCAGGCTACCGTCTAGGTCGACGCCGCGCTGCTGCGCCTGCTCGATCAGCCATTCAATCTGATCGTCCATGATGATCAGAAACTGTTCGAAGGCTTCTTGCGCTTCTTCCGGATTGAATGCCATGACGCTGTCAAGGAGGGAGAGCGATGAGTGTGCCCGGAGCCGGTGATTCAGACCATGCAACAAATCTGAAATGGTGGGTGGCCGCTGCCATTTCATCCACGCATGGCGTGGATCTACTTCAGCGCTTCCCCATCCAGCCCCAGGTCCCACGCCAGCCCCAGCAGCGCCTCGTCCGCGCGGGACGGCGCCGGCCGCGCATCGGCCAGCTGCTGCAGCTCGCGGATCTCCTCGCGTGCCACATCCTCCAGCTGTTGCAGCTGCTCACGCACGCTCGCGTTGCGCGGGCGCTCGGTATCGGTGAGGGAGGGCAGGGCACGGATCAGGGTCATGGTGCGCGTACAGGATGCATCCAACGGCGGGTCACAGGCAAAGGCCCCGGAGGAACCGGGGCCTTGCGGGCTGCCGGCGAGGGCAGCGGACATCAGGATCAGAACAGCTCGACGGTGCCGGCGCCCATGCTCTGCTGGGCAACCGGCTTGTGCGGCGGGCGTTCCCATTCGCTGCGCAGTTCGCGCAGGCGGCTGCCGGTGCGCTGCAGGGCGGTGGCGATCTCTTCGTCGAACACGCCGCCGTTGCGGTGCAGCAGTTCCTGCAGGGCGACTGCTTCGCGGTTGATCGCGGTCAGGCGGTCCAGGTGGGTGTGCACGCCGCCCAGCGCCTGGGTGGCGATGTCTTCGAACTGCAGGGCGCGCACGGCTTCGGCCACGCTGCCATCAATCGAACGGGCGCACTCGGAGACTTCGCGCATGCCATCGCCCAGCGAGGCATTGATCTGGGCCACGTTGTCGAGCATCGCGGCCGCTTCCTGGCGCGCTTCACGGGAGCGATCCATGTCACGCGACGCCATGTGCGAGACCGTCTCGCGCACCTTGGCAATGGCGTCCTTGGAGCTGTGCGCCAGCTTGCGGATCTGCTCGTTGAAGGTGGTCGAGCGCTCGGACAGGTTGCGGACCTCGTCGGCCACCACGGCGAAGCCGCGACCGGCTTCACCGGCACGCGCTGCTTCAATTGCAGCGTTCAGGGCCAGCAGGTTGGTCTGGTCGGCGATCGACTTGACGTCTTCCAGCAGCGCGAAGATGCCATCCAGGTGCTGCGCCATCTGGTCGATGTGCTGCACGGTGGTGCTGCTCTGGCCGCTCACCTGCTCCAGCGCTTCGACCAGCTGTTCCATGCGGTGGCTGGCGTGCTGGGCGAAACGGGCAACGTCGAGGCCGGCATTGCCTTCATCACCGGCGCGATCGACGATGCGCGACAGGGCCTGGCTCTGCTGGCGCGACTTGCGGTTCATGGCATCGAAGCTGCCACCAAGGCTGGAGACGGCCTGGCGGATCAGGTCACGGGCACGTTCCACTTCGCCGCGCGAACCGTCGATCTCGTTGCCGACGAAGTTGCGCAGTTCGGTCAGCAGCTGGTCCTGCTCACGCAGGACACGGGCATGTTCCGGGGAACGGTGCGCCTGGGCGCGGGTGGTCCACCACGCAAAGCCGAGCCAGCTCAGCGTCATCGTGGTCAGGATCGCCCAGCGCAGGGCGGCCGGCCATTCGAAACCGATGGCGAAGGGGAGCAGCAGGGTCAGAGCCAGGGGGGCGGCCAGACGGATGAAAATGCGTGAGTACATGGACGTTCTCGGGAGGTGCACGGAGGATGTATCGGCCGTACCCCCTTTCTCTTTAACGTCGATGTGCCCGGAAGTGCATTCTGAATGCGCCGGTTTTCCGGCGCCTTGGCGGCTTCAGGGTCAGAGCCCTTTCCGTGCCGGAAAGGGATCCGACCCTCGGGCTCAGGCCAGCTGCCGGTCCACGGCCTCGATCATCGCCTTGCGGCTGAACAGGAAGTCCCAGTAGCTGCCGCCCAGCTGGCGCCACAGCACCGCCGAGCGCACCGCCGCCAGCAGCAGGGCGCGGATCTCGGCGACCACGCCGGCCTGGCCCAGATAGTGCGGGTTGCCCTGCACCATCACCCGCGGCTTCAGGTGGCTGATGGTGTCGGCGTACAGGCCGCCGAGATTGGCCAGCACGTCCGGATGGCCGCTGTCGCCCAGCTCAGTGGCCTGGCGCTGGGCGCGCTCGATGCCCGAGGCGACCTTGTTCACGGTGGCGCCGTCCTGCACGAAGCGGCGCTCCAGCTGCAGCACCGACAGCGCCAGCTTGGGCAGGATCGGGTCCTGGCCCTGGCTGCGGAAGTAGTTGTGCAGCAGGCGCAGGCCGGCCTTCAGTGCATGGCGGTCACCGAACACCTCCTGCGGCGAGGACGCATCGACACGGAACACGCTGTCCACGGCGGTGCGCACGGCGGCGGCGTCGGAATGGCCGGTATCGGCGATACGGCGTACCTGCTGCAGGGCCTGGGCAATGCCGGCCAGGGCCAGGACGCGGTCGTCGACAGTGAAACTCATGCAGCGATTACCTCAAAAGGGGAGGGGGTGGTGCGCAGGCGCTGTTCCAGCGGCGCATCGGTGGCGGCGATCACCGCGCCACCCAGGCACACGTCACCGTCATACAGCACCAGTGATTGACCGGGGGTAACGGCGCGCTGCGGGCGCGCGAAGGTGACCAGCACGCTGCCATCGTCCAGCATCTCGACCGTACACGGCTCGTCGGGCTGGCGGTAGCGGGTCTGGGCGGTGCATTCAAAGCGCCGTGCCGGCGGCGCGCCGGCGATCCAGTGCGCGGTTTCCGAGCGCAGGCGATCGGACAGCATCCACTTGCTGTCGCGGTCCTGATCCACGTACAGCACGTTGCTGGCCACATCCTTGCCGACCACGTACCACGGCGCGGCCGGACGTCCACGCACGCCGCCGATGTTCAGGCCTTCGCGCTGGCCCAGGGTGAAATAGAACACGCCCGGATGTTCGGCGATGACGCTGCCGTCGGCCGGGTCGAGGATCTGGCCGGGCTTGGCCGGCAGGTAACGGCCGAGGAATTCACGGAAGTCGCGCTCACCAATGAAGCAGATGCCGGTGGAGTCCTTCTTGGCGTGGGTCGGCAGGCTGACGTCACGTGCGATCCGCCGCAGGTCGGTCTTTTCCAGGTCGCCGATCGGGAACAGGGTGGCCGCCAGCTGTTCCTGGCCCAGCTGGTGCAGGAAGTAGCTCTGGTCCTTGGAGCGGTCGGCGCCGCGCAGCAGCAGCCACTGGTGGCCGCGCTGGGTCACACGTGCGTAATGGCCGGTGGCGATGCGTTCGGCGCCCAGCTCGCGGGCGGCATCCAGGAAGTGCTTGAACTTCACTTCGCGGTTGCACAGCACGTCCGGGTTCGGCGTACGGCCGGCCGCGTACTCGGCCAAAAAGTGCTCGAACACGCCCTGCCAGTATTCGCTGGAGAAATCGCGGAAGTGGAACGGAATGCCGAGCAGGCCGCAGACGGCCACCGCATCGCGGCGGTCGTCCTCGGCACGGCAGTCGCCGCTGCCGTCGTCGGCCCAGTTCTGCATGAACAGACCGGCTACGGCCTCGCCCTGCTGTACCAGGCGCCAGGCGGCGACCGAGGAGTCGACGCCACCGGAGACGCCCACCATCACGCGCGGAGTGCTCATGCGACCTCCCGGACCAGGGAAAGTGGATGGCGCTGGCCACCCAGGTAATCAGCCACCACCTGCCAGACCAGCGGGCTGCGCAGGCGCTCGCCGGCGGCCTGCAGTTCGGCCGGGGTCAGCCAGAGTGCGCGGTCGATGCCGGTGTCCAGTGGCTGCGCCGGGTCGTGCGAGACCGGGCGCGCCGCGTAGCAGAAGCGCAGGAAGGGGGTGCCGTCGCCGGCCGTCCACTGGTAGCAGCCGATGAAGTGGGTCAGCTGCACCGTCCAGCCGGTTTCCTCGCGGGTCTCGCGCAGGGCTGCCTCGGCCAGGCTTTCGCCCGGCTCGAGGTGGCCGGCCGGCTGGTTCAGCACCTGGCGGCCGTCGATGGTCTCTTCAACCAGCAACACGCGGCCGCCGTCGACCACCACGGTGGCGACGGTGGCGTGCGGTGCCCAGCGCGGGTCCGGCGTAGCGTTCAACTCAGAACTCGTCCTTCTTGGTCAGTTCCAGCTCCATGGCGTCGGCGGTGCGGATGGCCGCATCGATGGCGTCGCTGAGCTGGTCGGCCGTGGCATCGGCGTCGATCTTGACCACGAACATGGCGGTGGTGTCCTGCTTCACCCAGCCGCCCATCTTGGCGTCCTGCGAATCTTCCAGCAGGCGGTTGGCCACGGCCACCGGGAACTGCTTGGTCTTGGCGTTGTAGGCCGGCGACCAGATCTCGCGGATGTTGTGGGTGCCGAAATCTTCCACCGACGAGCGCACGTAGACCATCTGGGTGCGGTCACCCTCGACGTCGAACACCATGCGGTAGTCGCCGTCCTCGTCGACCTCGTAGGTGTAGCCCAGCTTGTCCAGGTGGCGGGCCACGGCCTTGTCGGCCTGGGTCTCGGCGGCGGCGGAGCCGGCGGCGGCCAGGGCGATCAGCAGGGCGGAGAGAAGGGTCCTTTTCATGAAGATCCTGTGAAACAGTGTTGAGAGAGGATGCAATTGTGACGGCGGCCGTGCGTGCCGTCCAATCTGCGGCGGGCCGACGCAGGCCCGCTCGAGCCTCTATAATGAGCAGATGCCCCGCGAGTCTTCCCCCGATTCCCATCACGAGCACGGCGTTGCCGTGGAACCCGCGCGCCCGGAAGTGGCGCCGCCGCCGTTCTACCAGGTGATGCTGCTCAATGACGACTACACCCCGATGGATTTCGTGGTGGACGTGCTGCAGCAGTTCTTCAGCATGGACCTGGACAAGGCCACACAGGTGATGCTGCACGTCCATACCCGCGGCCGCGGCGTGTGCGGGGTGTTCACCCGCGAAGTGGCCGAGACCAAGGTTGCCCAGGTCAACGAGTATTCGCGGATGAATCAGCACCCGCTGCTGTGCACGATGGAAAAGGCCTGACCGCCCCCGACCTGTAGAGCCGAGCCCACGCTCGGCTGCTGTTCACCCAGGCATCCAGATCTCTGCCAGCAGCAGCCGAGCGCAGGCTCGGCTCTACAGCTGGATCAGGCCTCCGCCAACGCCTCCAGCGCCATACGCGCCACGGCCTCGTCGACCTCGGCGGGGTCGCCGTCATCCCGGAACCAGACTGCCGACAGCCCCGCGCTGGCTGCGATCCAGCGCAGCAGGCGCGTGCGCTCCAGGCCCGCCAGTGCACTGACCTGTTCCAGCCGGGCGGCAAACCGCTCAGGCTGCGTCGCAACGTGGATGCCCGGACCGCACAGGTCCGGGTTGCTGAACAGTGTCGTGTAATCAAAGGCGCGATCACCCAGCAGCCGCTTCGGGTCGATCGCCAGCCAGCCGCGCGCGCCGAAATCGAGCACGTTGTCGTGGTGCAGGTCGCCGTGCAGCGGCCGGATCTCGCGCTCTTCCTGCAGCAACCCCTCCGCCAGTGATCTGCACTGTTCCAGCAGTGGCGGCAGCGCAGCCCTTGGCTGCAGCAGGTCGGCGAACCATCTACGGAGGCAGACCAGTTCCGCTGGCGGCGCGTTCCGTGGCCGGTGCAGCCGCTGCAGGACCTGGCACAGGATCGTGGTGCAGGCGTCATCGTCGCCCTCGATCGAGCGTTGCCGCAGCGAGTCGCCGCCGGCACGCTCGATCAGGATCGCCGGTCCCTCGTGGGCCAGCAGGCGGGCGGCGCCATCGCCCTCCCACCAGCGCAGCAGGCGATGGCTGTTCTGCTCTTCGGTTTCGCTGCTGATCTTCAGCATGGCCGGCTCGCCGGCGATGGTCAGCACTGGCCAGAGCTGGGCATGGGGCGTTTCGATGGCTGCGCCATCACGCCGCAATCGCCAGCGGCTCAGGTAGGGTTCGCTCATGCTGGGCGGGCTGTCCTGGAGTGAATGAAGATCAAGCGATGTGTACTGCTAACGCCATCTGAACGCAGCAATCCGCTAGGGTGATGGAAATCGCGTAGTCAGGCCGCATATTGTCCCCATCTGCCGCCGGAGTAATCCATGTTCAGCAAAGACCTCGAACACACCATCGGCCAGTGCTACAAGCGCGCCCGTGAGGCCCGGCATGAGTTCATGACGGTCGAACACCTGCTGTTGGCACTGCTCGACAACCCGTCCGCCCAGGCCGTACTGAAGGCGTGTGGCGCCGACGCCGAACGCCTGCGCCAGGAGCTGGAGCAGGCCATCGAGGCCTCCGTGTCCCGCCTGGCCGAAGATGACGGCCGCGATACCCAGCCGACCCTGGGCTTCCAGCGCGTGCTGCAGCGGGCCGTGTACCACGTGCAGTCCTCGGGCAAGAAGGAGGTCACCGGCGCCAATGTGCTGGTCGCCATCTTCGGCGAAAAGGACTCCCACGCCGTCTATTACCTCAACCAGCAGGACGTCACCCGGCTGGACGTGGTCAATTACCTGTCCCATGGCATCGCCAAGCTGGGCGAAGAAGGCGAGCAGCCGTCCTCCTCCTCCGAGGGCGAAGGCCGCATTGAAGGCGGGGAGGGCGAGCCGAAGGGCGATGCCCTGACCGAGTTCGCCAGCAACCTCAACGAACAGGCCCGGGCCGGTCGCATCGACCCGCTGGTCGGTCGTGCCGACGAAATCGAGCGCACCATCCAGGTCCTGTGCCGCCGCCGCAAGAACAACCCGCTGTACGTGGGCGAGGCCGGCGTGGGCAAGACCGCGATCGCCGAGGGCCTGGCCCGCCGCATCGTCGAAGGTTCGGTGCCTGAGGTGCTGGCCGATGCGGTGATCTATTCGCTCGACCTGGGCGCACTGGTGGCTGGTACCAAGTACCGTGGCGACTTCGAGAAGCGCCTGAAGAGCGTGCTGACGGCACTGAAGAAGGTGCCCAACGCGGTGCTGTTCATCGACGAGATCCACACCATCATCGGTGCTGGCTCGGCGTCGGGCGGCACCATGGATGCGTCCAACCTGATCAAGCCGGCGCTGGCGTCGGGCGAGCTGCGCTGCATCGGCTCGACCACCTTCCAGGAATATCGTGGCATCTTCGAGAAGGACCGGGCGCTGGCCCGTCGCTTCCAGAAGATCGACATCGTCGAGCCGACGGTGGGCGAGACCTACGAGATCCTGCAGGGCCTGAAGTCCAAGTACGAGCTGCACCACGGCGTCACCTATTCCGACGAGGCGCTGCAGGCCGCGGTGGACCTGTCGGTGAAGCACATCGGCGACCGCCTGCTGCCGGACAAGGCCATCGACGTGATCGACGAGGCTGGCGCCCGCCAGCGCCTGCTGCCGGAAGGCCAGCGCAAGGAGCTGATCGACGTCGAGGAAGTGGAGGCGATCGTCGCCAAGATGGCGCGCATCCCCACCAAGCAGGTCAGCGCCACCGACAAGGATGTGCTGCAGCACCTGGAGCGCAACCTGAAGATGGTGATCTTTGGCCAGGATCCGGCCATCGAGACGCTGTCCTCGGCGATCAAGCTGGCCCGCTCGGGCCTGGGCAATCCGGAAAAGCCGATCGGCAATTTCCTGTTCGCCGGTCCGACCGGTGTCGGCAAGACCGAGGTGACCAAGCAGCTCGCGCTGCAGCTGGGCATCGAGCTGGTCCGCTTCGACATGTCCGAGTACATGGAGCCGCATTCGATCAGCCGCCTGATCGGTGCCCCTCCGGGCTACGTCGGCTTCGACCAGGGCGGCCTGTTGACCGAGAAGATCGTCAAGACGCCGCACTGCGTGCTGCTGCTGGACGAAATCGAGAAGGCGCACCCGGACATCTTCAACATCCTGTTGCAGGTGATGGACCGCGGCGTGCTGACCGATACCAATGGTCGTGAGGCGAACTTCAAGAACGTGGTGCTGGTGATGACCACCAATGCTGGCGCGGCGCAGGCCTCGCGGCGTTCGATCGGCTTCACCAAGCAGGACCATGCCACCGACGCGATGGAGACCATCCGCCGCAGCTTCACCCCGGAATTCCGCAACCGCCTCGACGCGGTGGTGCAGTTCCAGGCGTTGGGCTTCGAGCACATCCTGCGCGTGGTCGACAAGTTCCTGATCGAGCTGGAGATGCTGCTGCAGGACAAGCACGTCAGCCTGTCGGCCACCCCGACCGCGCGCGACTGGCTGGCTCACCACGGCTTCGACCCACTGATGGGTGCGCGCCCGATGGCCCGCGTGATCCAGGACAAGATCAAGCGCCCGCTGGCCGACGAGCTGCTGTTCGGCAAGCTGGTCAACGGTGGCAAGGTCAGCATCGATGTCCGCGACGACGAGCTGGTGGTCGAGACCCAGGCTGAGCCGGAGCGGCTGCTGCCGGTTACGGTGGAGTGAGCTGAAGGCTTGGCGTGAAAGACTGGAAACAACAAGGGCGGCTTCGGCCGCCCTTGTGCTGTCCGGGGTCAGCGGCTGCGGCGGCGCGCTTCGCGCTTGAACCGCTCGGCATCGATCGGCTCGATGCGCGCGACCTCGCAGCTGCCACGACCGGTGTCCAGAGCGCTTCGGCCCTCGCTGCACAGCTCGTCAGCCTCCTTGCCGTCGGTCCTGAAGCCGAGGCGGGTGGCCAGCACGGCAGAAGGGCAGCTGTTGCGGAAATGCACGACATAGTGGTCTTCGCCGGAGCGAAGCAGGATGTTCTTGTCGGCGCCGGCACGAACGATCTGCTGTTCGCCGGTCAGTGGTACGCACTGCGCCGGCGGGGTGTCGGCGGCATGGGCGGGCGACGCCAGCAGGGTGGCGGCAGACAAGGTCAGGGGGATGAGCAGGGAAGACAGATTCATGGCGGGGCAGGGGGCGGCGATCCGGACTGGATCGGATCCCAGGATGCCGCCGCCGCTGCAAATGCGAATCTGCCGCAAGCAGGGCTGACCGACGTCACGGTGAGATCGGTCACGATGACCTTTGGCGCATCAGGCTGCGATCGAACGGAATCCCTGCTGGCGCCCCTGGTTGCCGCCATCCTCGATGACGAATGCGACCGCTTCATGCGGAATGTGCAGTCGCTGCTTGAGTGTGCTGCCCATGTGTGGGACCTCGCGCTGCACGGCCAGATACAGTGGGTGGGATGCGTCCATGCTGGTACAGACCAGGCAGGGCTGGCCGAACCAGGTGCCGTCCGGGCCCTTGCTGGCGTAGCAGCGGCTGGTGACGGACTGCGGGTCCAGGACGATCAGGTAGGTCATGCGCGCAGCGCCTTCTGTGAAGAACGCGTTGAGTCTAGAGTCCCGGCGCGATGCTGGATTTCAGACAAGGACGAAAATCGAACGATCTCGGTGCCGCGCATTTTCTTCCGCGCACGACAAAGGGCCAGCAGCGAGGCCGGCCCTGTTGGAGTGGCGCATTGCGCCGACCGCTTACTTCATGCGGTAGGTGATACGGCCCTTGGTCAGGTCGTACGGGGTCATTTCAACCTTGACCCGGTCACCGGTGAGGATGCGGATGTAGTTCTTGCGCATGCGGCCGGAGATGTGGGCGATGATTTCGTGCCCATTTTCCAGACGAACGCGGAAAGTGGTGTTCGGCAGCGTCTCGCTGACGGTGCCCTCGAACTCGATGGAATCGTCTTTCGACATGTAGTCCTGTGCGGTTCAGAAAACGGCCACGCTGGGCCTAAGGCGCGGTATTTTACGCGTGATGGGCCCGGCTTGCAAAGTTTGTGTTAACCCCCGGCCAAACGCTGTGCTGGCAAGCGTCCTACCGCCTGGGTCCATGGGCCTTCACGGCCGTCACGGTGTACGGCCTGGCGGACGTGCTCCAGAAAGTCCGCGCGCGGCAGGTGCTCGGCGCCCATCCGCAGCAGGTGCGGATTCTCCACCTGGGCATCGATCAGTTCCCAGCCCCAGTCACGCAGGGTGGATGCGAGGGCGGCCAAGGCGATCTTGGAGCCGCCGCTGGCGCCACTGAACATGCTCTCCCCGAAGAACATGGCGCCGATCGCGACGCCATAGATGCCGCCGACCAGCGTCTGCCGATCCCAGACCTCGAAGGAGTGGGCAAACCCCAGGTCGTGCAGCTGGCTGTAAGCCTCGACCATCGCCGGGCTGATCCACGTACCGTCCTGGCCCGGTCGCGGTGCCGCGGCGCAGGCACGCATCACACGACTGAAAGCGGTGTCGGCGGTGATCTCCCACGTGCTGCCGCGCAACTGGCGGCGGAAGCGGCTGGACAGGTGCACGCCCTCGGTACGGAATACCATGCGCGGGTCCGGCGACCACCACAGGATTGGCTCGCCCTCGCTGAACCAAGGAAAGATACCGCCGGCGTAGGCATTGAGCAGGCGCACCGGATGCAGGTCGCCGCCCACCGCGAGCAGGCCGTCGGGCTGGCGCAGTGCGGTTTCAGCCGGAGGGAAGGGAGCGTCCGGCGCATCGGCCAGGCGCCAGGGCAGCTGGCGGGTCATGCCGCCATTGTATTCGTCGTGGCGATCGCTGATGTCTGGCACCATCAGCGTCCAACGGCAAGGAGCCCACGCATGAGTGACGCGATCACCGCCATCCTCGATGTGCACGATACCCCGCGCACGCGCAACGACAGCCAGGGCATGCTGCTGGCGCTGGCCACTGAACAGCCCGGCCAGCTCGGTGCGCTGATGCTGCTGGCCCTTGCCCGGCGTTCACCCAGCTCGGCCTTTCTCGACATGGCGCTGGATCTGCTGCCCGATGAAGCGATTGTGCCGGTCTGTGCCGAGGCCTGGCGCCGCTATCGGGATGGCGAGCGCGGCGAACTGCTGGCCAGCGTGATCGAATTCACCAGCTACCAGGCGCCGCAGGTGCTGCAGGACGACTGGGAGGCCTTGCTGGCGCTGGCCACCGAAGACGAGCTGCAGCTGGCTTCGCAGGTATGGCAGGGCCTGCCCTCCGTCATTGCCGTGCAGTGGGCGCAGATTCTGGTTGAGGCCGACGACGATCGCGAGATGGCGCGGGCCAGGGCGCTGCTGCTGGCGGCGCAGCCCGAGAGCTATGCCGTTGCCCGCGGCTACCTCGCTGACTGGGGCGCGCTGGATGCTGAGGTCTGGGCGCACTGGGCCGGCGTCGCGGACGGACCGCAGCCGCGGCGCCTGCATGGGGAGCGGCCGCTGCACATCCGCTTCGGCCGCGAGCAGCATCGCGCGCAGCAGGCGGACGAACCGAGCTGGCGCAAGCGCATCTGGCGCCTGCACCCGACCTGGAATGGCGGGCAGGTACAGTACGCCGGGCAGATGGGAGGGCCGCTGGAATCGTTGTGTGGCAGCTGCCATGCACCGCTGCAGCGCCTGCTGCGAACCGACGCTGCCGCGCTGCAGCCGGGCGCGGCGGGTGAGATCACGCTGGGCCTGTGCCTGGACTGCTGCGGCTGGGAAGATCCGCCCGTGCGTTTCTATCGCCACGATGCCGCCGGCCTGCCCAGCTGCCACCCCAGCCAGCATCGGGAGGTGCCGGCCACGCCGACCGACAGTGGTGATCTGATGCAGGCCGAGGTCGGCCTGGTCGCCATGGACACCAGGCGGTGGGAACAGCAGGACTGGGGACAGTCCAATCATCGGCAGAACCTGTCGCGCGTGGGCGGCGCACCGAGCTGGGTGCAGAGTGCCTGGTATCCGGCGTGCATCGATTGCGGTGAGGAGATGCCCTTCGTGATGCAGCTGGATTCGACGCTGCCGACCACCGGTGGAGGCGCGCTGCTATGGGGCAGTGGCGGCATGCTCTACACGTTCTGGTGTGCGAAGTGCCGGGTGAGCGGGCACTTCTGGCAGTGCACCTGAGCACAGCGCCATCGCTATTGCTCTGATAGATGCCAACGTCGGTTGGCACGCCTCATTGCCCCGGTAGGTGCCAACCTTGGTTGGCACGCTTTTCCGCACCGCGCAAGTCGAGCAAGCTCGACGCTACGGCTCTGCGCGGAACGGCCCATGCCCCTGCAACTCCTGCTGGTACCGCCGCACACTCTGCCGCTCCTGTCGGCACCAGTCCTGCAGTGCCTCTGCGAAATCCGGATCGGCCACCCAGTGTCGGCTGCGCACCAGCGTCGGCAGGAAGCCGCGTGCCAGCTTGTGCTCGCCCTGTGCGCCGGGTTCGAAACGGCTCAGCCCTTCGCGCAGGCAGTATTCGATGCCCTGGTAATAACAGGCCTCGAAGTGCAGGCCGGGCAGGGTGGCGCCGCCCCAGTAGCGGCCGTACAGCGTATCGCCACCGCGCAGGCACAGCGCGCCGGCAATCGGCTCGCCGTCCTGTTCGGCCAGAAACATCACCAGCCCGCGGCCCAGTGAAATGGCCAGATGGCGCAGGAAGGCCTCGGTCAGGGCCGGGGCGTTGCCATACTCGAGGAACGTCTGCAGATAGAAGCGGTACATCGCCTGCAGGTCGGCGCGGCTGGCTTCATCGCCGTGCACCACGCGGAAGGTGATGCCCTGGCGGGTGACCTTGGCGCGTTCCTGGCGGATGTTCTTGCGGTGCTTGTGGTTCATCGCGCCGAGGAACTGGTCGAATGTCGCCCAGTCACCGGGGTTCTGCCACTGGAACTGAACGTCTTCGCGCAGCAGCCAGTCATCGCCGAACAGGGCCTCGTCGCCGGCGGCATGGAAGTTGATATGGGCCGAGGACACGTCCAGCGCCGGCAGCGCCTCGCGCAATGCCGACAGCAAGGTGACGCGCCCTGAATCGTGACGGGCCAGCAGCCGCGGGCCGGTGACCGGCGAGTACGGCACCGCGCCCAGCCACTTCGGATAGTAGTCGCGGCCATGACGGGCATACGCGTTGGCCCAGGCATGGTCGAACACGAACTCGCCGTGCGAATTGGTCTTCAGGTAACCCGGAATGGCGCCGACCAGCGTGCCGCCCTCCCACAGCGTGAAGTGCCGGGGCTGCCAGCCCCAGTCCTCGCGCAGGCAACCGTGCTGTTCAAGCCCGGAAAGGAAGGCGTGGCTGACGAAGGGGTTGCGGCCGTCGTGCAGGGCATCCCAGTCGGTTGCGGCAATGGACTGCAGGGAGTCGAGGAAGCGGGGGGAAGACATGGGGGAAGGATAGGGCAGATGAAACAGAAAGGCCGACGCACTGGCGTCGGCCTATCATCCGGAGTCGGGCGTGGCTCGACCCTACAGGAGCGGGTCAGCCTCTCAGCTGGCCTTGCCCTGAGCGTCCAGGTAGCGCTCGGCATCCAGTGCGGCCATGCAGCCGAAGCCGGCCGAGGTGATCGCCTGGCGGTAGTGCTGGTCGGCCACGTCGCCGGCGGCGAACACGCCTTCCACCGAGGTCTGGGTGGCATTGCCGCCCAAGCCCGAGCGGATCTCCAGGTAGCCGTTGTTCATCGCCAGCTGGCCGTCGAACAGGGTGGTGTTCGGGTGGTGGCCGATGGCCACGAAGAAGCCGTGGGCATCGATGTCGCGGGTGCTGCCGTCCAGGGTGGACTTCACGCGCACACCGGTCACGCCGGCGTCGTTGCCCAGCACTTCTTCCACCTGGTGGTGCCAGACGGTCTCGATCTTGCCTTCGGCCACCTTCTTGAACAGCTTGTCCTGCATGATCTTTTCCGCCTTCAGGGTGTCGCGGCGGTGGACCAGGTAGACCTTGCGGGCGATGTTGGACAGGTACAGGGCCTCTTCCACGGCGGTGTTGCCGCCACCCACCACGACCACGTCCTGGTCGCGGTAGAAGAAGCCGTCACAGGTGGCGCAGGCGGAGACGCCGCGGCCCTTGAACTCGTCCTCGGTCGGGATGCCCAGGTACTTGGCGGTGGCGCCGGTGGCGATGATCAGCGCATCGCAGGTGTACTCGTGGCTGTCGCCGATCAGCTTGAACGGGCGCTGCGACAGGTCGGCGGTGTGGATGTGGTCGAAGATGACCTCGGTCTCGAAGCGCTCGGCATGGGCCTGCATGCGCGCCATCAGGTCCGGGCCCATCAGGCCGTGGGCGTCACCCGGCCAGTTGTCCACCTCGGTGGTGGTCATCAGCTGGCCACCCTGCTGCAGGCCGGTGATGACGACCGGCTTCAGGTTGGCACGGGCGGCGTAGACGGCGGCGGTCCAGCCGGCCGGGCCGGAACCGAGGATGACGAGGCGCTGGTGGCGGGAGGGCAGGCTGGTGCTCATGTAAACTCGCGAAAAGGTAGATGGGACAAGGTGCTGGCGATGTTTGCGCAGCATCCAAGGCTGGTCATAGAGTGGCGGCTGGGGCAGGGCGATTCAAGCCGATGAACAGAACGCCGTCATCCGGCGATGGTTCCGGCGCTCTGAACGCCCTGTCGGATGTCGCATAACTGAAAACTGACGCCGTCTCATTTATTATCAATCACTAACAGCGCATTCCAAAGGTATGGTCTAAGGTGGCGAAGCAGGTCCCCGAACGCTCCAAGTCCGACGACAGCAAGGCGTCACGTCGCACGGCTGCGGCGGCGACGACCGACAATCCACGCCGCCAACGCCTCTGGCGCGATCTTGGCCTGATCGCCATCGCGCCGGCCTTGCTGTACCTGGCGGCCAGTCTTTTCACCTATTCAGCGACGGACCCGGGCTGGTCGCATACCGGCAGCGTGGTCGCGCCGGTGCACAACCTCGGCGGTCGCGCCGGCGCCTGGATCGCCGACGTGCTGCTGCAGCTGTTCGGCTACATCGCCTTCCTGCTGCCGGTGGTGCTGGGCGCGCTGGCGTGGATCGCCATGTTCGGCCTCAAGCGCGAGAGCAAGGGCGAGAACGACCTGGACCCGGCGCTGCGCCTGGTCGGCCTGGTCGGCTTCCTGATCGCCGGGACCGGCTTCCTGCACGTGCGCCTGTTCAGTGGCGATGTCTCCAGTGCCGGCGGTATCCTCGGCAAACTGGTGGGCAACTCGCTTACGGTGGGCTTCGGGGCGCTGGGCGCGAATCTGTTCGTGCTGGTACTGCTGTTGGCTTCGATCACGCTGGCCACCGGGCTGTCCTGGTTCACGGTGATGGAGAAGATCGGCCGCGGGGTGATGTCGCTGGCGCCGCTGCTGGCGCGCAAGAAGGAAGAAGTCACCGAGTGGCAGCAGACGCGGGTGATGCGCGAGGAGCGACAGGAAGTGCGCAAGGCCGACGCCGAGGTGCGTGCCAAGCGCGAGCCGGTGAAGATCGAGCCGCGCCCGGAACCGGTGATCGAGAAGAGTGATCGGGCCAAGCGCGACACGCAGATTCCGATGTTCCGTGGCGTCAACGGCGACGGCTCGGACCTGCCGCCGCTGGCCCTGCTGGACGACCCCAAGCCGCAGCCGGTGGGCTACGACAAGGAAACCCTGGACGCGCTGTCGCGGCAGATCGAGTTCAAGCTGAAGGACTTCCGCATCGACGCCCAGGTGGTCGGCGCCAACCCCGGCCCGGTCATCACCCGCTTCGAGATCGAGCCCGCGCCGGGCATCAAGGTCAGCCAGATCAGTTCGCTCGACAAGGACATCGCGCGTGGCCTGTCGGTGAAGTCGGTGCGCGTGGTCGACGTGATTCCGGGCAAGTCGGTGATCGGCCTGGAAATTCCGAACGTCACCCGCGAGATGATCTACCTCTCCGAGCTGCTGCGTTCCAAGGAATACGACAAGTCGGCCAGCGTGCTGACCTTGGCGCTGGGCAAGGACATCGCTGGCCGCTCGACTGTGGCAGACCTGGCGCGCATGCCGCACCTGCTGGTGGCCGGTACCACCGGTTCGGGCAAGTCGGTGGCGGTCAACGCGATGGTGCTGAGCCTGCTGTTCAAGGCCTCGCCGAAAGACCTGCGGATGCTGATGATCGACCCGAAGATGCTCGAACTGAGCGTCTACCAGGGCATTCCGCACCTGCTGGCGCCGGTGGTCACCGACATGAAGGAGGCCGCCAACGGCCTGCGCTGGTGCGTGGCCGAGATGGAGCGCCGCTACAAGCTGATGAGCGCGGTCGGCGTGCGCAACCTGGCCGGCTTCAACAAGAAGGTGAAGGAAGCCCAGGACGCCGGCCAGCCGCTGATGGACCCGCTGTTCAAGCCGAACCCCGAGCTGGGCGAGGCGCCGCGCCCGCTGGAGACGCTGCCGTTCATCGTCATCTTCATCGACGAATTCGCCGACATGATGATGATCGTCGGCAAGAAGGTGGAAGAGCTGATCGCGCGCCTGGCACAGAAGGCGCGTGCGGCCGGCATCCACCTGATCCTGGCCACGCAGCGCCCGTCGGTGGACGTGATCACCGGCCTGATCAAGGCCAACATCCCGACGCGCATCGCCTTCCAGGTCAGCTCCAAGATCGACTCGCGCACCATCCTCGACCAGTCCGGCGCGGAAACCCTGCTCGGCCACGGAGACATGCTGTACCTGCCGCCGGGCACCGCGCTGCCCGAGCGCGTGCATGGTGCGTTCGTGTCCGACGATGAAGTGCATCGCGTGGTCGAGCACCTCAAGGCGATGGGCCCGGCCGACTATGTCGACGGCGTGCTGGACGAAGTGCAGACGATGGGCGACGGCGTGGTCGTCGGCGCCACCGGACTGCCGGAGAACAGTTCGTCCGGCGACGAGTCCGACCCGTTGTATGACGAGGCCCTGCGGGTGGTGACCGAGACCCGCCGCGCCTCGATCTCCGGCGTGCAGCGCCGGCTGAAGATCGGCTACAACCGTGCAGCGCGACTGATCGAGGCCATGGAAGCGGCCGGCGTGGTCAGTTCGCCCGAGCACAACGGCGACCGCACGGTGCTGGCTCCGCCGCCGCCGAAGTAAGACCCGACGTATCCCCCACGACGTCCAAGGAGCCGACGCATGCTTCACCCCGTACCAAGCGCGCTGGCACTGGCGCTGGCAGCCTTCCTGGCTGCCGGCCCGGCACTGGCAGACACCGCCACCTCCGCGCCCGCCACGGCGCCGCCTTCCACCAGCGGCGATACCGAAGCCAGCAATAATTTCAGCATTGTCCGTTACCGCGCCGACTACCAGGTGCGGCCGGATGCGGGCAATGTGCAGACCGAAACCTACGAAGTCCTGCTCAAGACCAAGGCGTCCGTCGAGCAGTTCAGCCAGGTGCGGCTGAGCTACAGCGAGAAGATGGAGACGCTGGAAGTACTCGGCGCCTACACCATCACCGCCGACGGCCAGCGCCGCGACGTGCCGGCCGACCGCATCTACACCCAGGAGAGCTACTCCAGCGCCTCGGCGGCAATGTATGCCGACCGCAAGGTGCGGGTGATCGTATTCCCGAACCTGGCCCCGGGCACGCGCCTGTACTACCAGGTGCGCCGCACCCAGGTCACGCCGTACTTCCCGGGCTACTTTGGCCTGTGGGAAACCTTCAACGTCTTCACCGAGTACGAGGACGCTGAGGTCACCCTGAGTGCGCCGGCCAACCTGCCGATGTTCGTCGACAGCCGCGGCGTGCAGGGCAGCGATCGCCCGACAGTGAAGAATGGCCAGGCGCAATGGCGCTGGCGCTACCAGCGTCGCGAAGCCATGCCGGCACAGAACTGGTCGGCGGCGGGCTGGGAGTTCGGTCCGAACATCATGGCCAGCACGTATCGTGACTGGTCGCAGATGGGGCGCGCCTACCAGCTCAAGGCTGGCCCGGCGGCGCAAGTCACGCCGGAACTGCAGGCGCTGGCAGACGAAATCACGACGGGCATCAGCGACCGTCGCGAGCAGGCTGATGCGCTGTATCGCTGGGTCGCGCAGAACATCCGCTATGTGGCGGTGTACCTGGGCAACGGCGGCCTGGAGCCGAACAGCGCGCAGAGCATCCTCGACAACCACTACGGCGACTGCAAGGACCATGTGACGATCCTGGAGGCGCTGCTGGCGGCCAAGGGCATCGCCAGCTCGCCGGTGCTGATCGGTGCGGGCGGTGGCCCGACGCTGCCGAAGATTCCGGTGCTGGGCCGCTTCAACCACGCCATCACCTACATTCCCGAATTCGATCTGTACCTGGATTCGACCACCGCGTGGGCGCGCTTCGGTCAGCTGCCAGAGGGTGACCTGGGTGCACCGGTGATGCGTACCCGTGACGCCACGCTGGCGCGTACCCCGGCCAATACGCCGGAGCGCAATGCGACGTCGATGGAGGTGCGTTTCACGTTTGATGCCAACGGCAACCTGCGCGGCGAGACCATTCCCAAGTTGGGTGAGAACGCCGAGATCGGCATGCGCGCGCAGTTCTCCCAGCTCAACGCGCAGAACCGTGCGCGCGCTGAGGAGCAGATCATGGCCTCGTCCGGTTTCGATGGGCGAGGGCAGCTGCAGATCCAGGGCGTGCCGGTCGACCTGACCCGGCCGTTCGGCTACCGCATGGCGTTCCAGGCCGAGGACTACGCCGATTTCAGCGTGGCCGGCGGCATGGCCGTGCCGGATCCGCCGGGTGGCGAGTCGGTGCGGGGGTTGTATGCCACCGCCTCGGCGCCGGCCAACGAAACGCCGTTCTACTGCAACGCCAGCCTGCGCGAGGAAACCTATCGCCTGCAGTTCCCGGCCAATGCGCCGATCATCGCCATTCCGGCCAGCCAGCGCTTTACCAATGCCGCTGGCGAATACCGGGTGGACTGGAGCCGCGAGGGCCAGGACGTGATCGTGCACCACCGCTTGCAGCAGAATGCGGTGCGTGGGCCGGAGGCGCTGTGCCAGCCGCAGGACTACCCCGCGTTCCGCGCGCTGTACCGCGAAGTGCGGCGCGGCTTCCGCGGCCAGGTGCTGTACGGCAAGCTGCCGACATCTGGCGGCTGAATCGCCGATGGACGTTCAGGGCGGCATAATGTCGCCCTGATCGCCCATTCATCTTTCCCCGGGCACACTGGCAATCACCTTTCCTGGCGCCCGCGCCCACAGGATTTCCGCATGAACTTCCACTTCCGCCGTTTCCTTGCCACTACTACCCTGGCTGTCGCCTGTGCCGCTGCCGGCAGTGCCTGGGCCGGTGCCCGCGATGACCTGAAGACCTTCACCAGTGGCCTGAAGGGCCTGGACGGACAGTTCAGCCAGCAGGTGTTCGACAGCCGCGGCAAGGTGAAGGAATCGACCAGCGGCCGCGTGGCGCTGTCGGCGCCGCGCCTGTTCCGCTGGGAATACGTGCGCCCGCATGAGCAGTTGATCGTGGCTGACGGCAAGAAGGTCTGGATGTACGAGCCGGACCTGGAGCAGGCCACCGTGCGCGAGCAGGGCAAGGAAGAACAGAACAGCCCGCTGACCGCGCTGATCAACCCGGCGCTGCTGGAACAGCAGTACGACGTCAGCGAAGAGGCCGCGCAGCGCGACGGCCTGCAGTGGCTGTCGCTGTCGCCGAAGCGCGAGACCGAAGCCAGCTTCCAGTACGCCGCGCTGGGCTTTAATGCCCAGGGCCTGGCCAGGATGGAGATCACCGACGCTGTCGGCCAGCGGACCGTGATCAGCTTCAGCGGCTGGAAGCGCAACCCGGGCTTCGCCGCCGGCACCTTCAGCTTCACCCCGCCGAAGGGCACCGACGTCATCGGTAATTGATCTGCGTGCGGCAACGCTTTGGTGGGTGTCAACCTTGGTTGACACGCTCTTGATCTGCCGGCCAGCGGCCGGCACTACCGGAATCGTGGTCACCCGGCGCGGTACAATAGCCGCGTGCCAAGACATCGCTCCACTTCCTTCCCCGGCCCCGATCTGCTGAGCGTTGATCGGGATCACCTGCGCCCGCTGGCCGAGCGCATGCGCCCGCGCACCCTCGACGAAATGGTCGGGCAGAAACGCCTGCTGGCCCCGGACAGTGCGCTGCGTCGCGCCGTCGAATCCGGGCGCGTGCATTCGATGATCCTGTGGGGGCCGCCGGGCTGCGGCAAGACCACGCTGGCGCTGCTGCTGGCCGAGTACTCCGACGCTGAATTCCGTGCCATCTCTGCGGTGCTGTCCGGTCTGCCGGAAGTGCGCCAGGTGCTGGCCGAGGCCGCCCAGCGCTTCGCCGAAGGCCGTCGCACCGTGCTGTTCGTGGACGAGGTGCATCGCTTCAACAAGGCGCAGCAGGATGCGTTCCTGCCGCACATTGAACGCGGCACCATCCTGTTCGTCGGCGCCACCACCGAGAATCCGTCGTTCGAACTGAACTCGGCGCTGCTGTCGCGTTGCCGCGTGCATGTGCTGGAAGCGGTCTCGCCAACCGATATCGTCGAGGCGCTGGAACGTGCACTGGGTGACCGCGAGCGGGGCCTGGGCGAAGAGGGCATCGAGGTCGCGCCTGAGCTGCTGCTGGAAATCGCTACCGCTGCCGATGGTGATGTGCGCCGTGCGCTGACGTTGCTGGAAATTGCCGCCGAGCTGGCGGGCGGGGAGGGTGGCCGCATCACGCCGCAGACCCTGACCCAGGTGCTGGCCGATCGTACCCGCCGCTTCGACAAGGGCGGCGAGCAGTTCTACGACCAGATCTCGGCGCTGCACAAGTCGGTACGCAGCTCCAATCCTGATGCCGCGCTGTACTGGCTGACCCGCATGCTCGATGGCGGTTGCGATCCGTCATACCTGGCGCGTCGGCTGACCCGCATGGCCATCGAGGACATCGGCCTGGCCGATCCGCGCGCACAGAGCATGGCGCTGGAGGCCTGGGACATCTACGAACGCTTGGGCAGCCCGGAAGGCGAGCTCGCCTTCGCCCAGCTGGTGCTGTACCTGGCCAGCACCGCCAAGTCGAATGCGGGCTACGCCGCGTTCAACCAGGCCAAGGCCGACGTGCGCGAAAGCGGCACCGAAGATGTGCCGCTGCACCTGCGCAATGCGCCGACCAAGCTGATGAAGGAGCTCGGCTACGGCGCCGAGTACCAGTACGACCACGACGCCGAAGGCGGCATCGCACTGGACCAGACCGGGTTCCCGGATGCGATGGGCGAGCGCGTGTACTACAACCCGGTGCCGCGTGGCCTGGAAATCAAGCTGAAGGACAAGCTGGATCGGTTGCGCGCCGAGCGCGAGACCGCGCGGGCCGCGAAGGGCCGCTGACCCGGCTTCTGTAGAGTCGAGCCATGCTCGACTTCGCCCTTGCATGGGCTTACAGGTACCTCTTGGAACAGCAGCCGAGCATGGCTCGGCACTACAGGAGTAATGGCAGTCGAGCATGGTTCGTCGCCACATTGTCCTGTGCGCGTGCATTTGGCACACTGCGCGGCTACTTTTTCAAGGATCGATGCCGTGCAGGAAATGATTCTGCCGTTGAAGCGCTACGCCCAGTTCGAGGGCCGCGCCAACCGCCGCGAGTACTGGATGTACCAGTTGTTCCTGTTCCTGGTCGCAACGGCAGTGATGCTGCTGGCCGGTGTGCTGGCGATCCTCCTGCGCAACAGTGCCGATGCGCTGGCCGGCATCCTGATCGGCATGGTGGTGCTGCTGTGTGTGATGTGGCTGGTCACGATCGTGCCACTGATCGCGGTGACCGTGCGCCGCCTGCATGACTGCAACCAGTCGGGCTGGCTGTTCCTGCTGGCGCTGGTGCCGGGCGGCGGGATCGTGATCATGATCTTCTCGCTGCTGCCGGGCACGCCGCAGGAGAATGTGTATGGTCCGGTGCCTTCGGGCCCGTGACGCTGTTGGAGTCGAGCATGGCTCGACTCTACAGGGGTAAAGAAGAGAAGCCGGCGTTTCGCCGGCTTCGTCTTTACTTGATGCGGCAATCGCCGAAGGACAGGTAGTCCGTGCCGGAGCTGAACTGCAGCGTGCAGCTGGCGGTGAACGTTGCGCCTTCTTCCAGGGCGCCCAGCTTGGCCGCCTGCTGCTCGTCGTCGGTGGTCAGCCGGGCCAGGACATTGCCCTGGTCGTCGCCGGCCTCGATCAGCGGTTCGCCCGCCAGGTTGCTGGAAACGCCCAGCGCCACGGCGGTGAACGTCACCGTCTGGTTGAGTTGGTCCATGCTCAACGTCGAATTGCCGGCCTCTTCAAAGGCCTGGTAGAGCGACGGCAGATCCTGCGCGGCGTGGGCGGCCAGCGGGGCGAGCAGGCCGAGGGACAGGGCGATCAGTGCGGTGTGCTTCAAGGGTTCTCACAATCATGGGATCCAATCCCATGGCGGTTGTGTGCAGATGAACGCGACCCGGATGGCGGCAAGTGCCCGCCATCCATGGCTGCGCTGGAAGCGGGGCGATCCAATGCCCCGGTGGGCGGCAAAATAGGGGAACTGCTGCCCCTCGTGCAACCCGGGCATGCGCGCGCGTGATACACAGTGTGACGTTCGATCGATGTGATAATCATTCGCGTTTAAGGTAGACTGCGGTCCCTTGTGAACCGGCGGCCCTGGGCCGCTTCTGCCGCCGCTGATGAAGCATTTCGTCCCGCCTTCGCGCCGTGGTCTGCTGGCCCGCGGCCTGGCCGCCTTGATGATGGGTCTGCTCCTGGCCACCCCGTATGCCTATGCACAGCAGCGCAATCCGCTGCAGAAGATCGGCCACACCGTGCTCGACGAGCCGGCGGCCAGCTATCGCTTCGAGCATTTCGTGGTGGACAGCCCGGACCGGCAGCGCCGTTGGCGGGTGAACCTGGCGATCCCGGCCAAGGCCGGCAAGACACCCTCCCCGGTGTTGTACGCGCTGGACGGGAACGCCGTCGCCATGGTCCTGGACCAGCCGCTGCTGGCCGAACTGGCCACGCGCAAAGCACCACCGGTGCTGGTGCTGATCGGCTACGACAATGACCTTCGGATCGATTCCAAGGCGCGCACCCGCGACTACACCGCGTGGATCGACCGTGCCGACGACGAGAGCGGTACAACCCAGGCGGTCGGTGGTGGTGCCGCGGCCTTCCTGGATGTGATCGAGCGCCGCATCAAGCCGGAAGTCGAGCGCCGCGCACGCATCGATGCGCAGCAGCAAGCGCTGTGGGGTCACTCGCTGGGCGGCCTGTTCGTGCTCAATGCGCTGTACACCCGTCCCGCCGCCTTCCAGTCCTACCTGGCGGCCAGCCCGTCGCTGTGGTGGAGCCAGGGCGCGGCGCTGGGTGATCCGGAACAGCAGTTCGTGCAGAACGTGCATGGCCAGCCGGCAAAGCTCTGGCTGATGCTGGGCGGCGCCGAGCGCGTCGGTGATCGTGGCAAGCGCGACATGAACAATCCGCGCGTGGTCGCGCACCTGCGCCGCATCGGCGGTGCCACCCCGGATGCGGCGATGCAGTTGTCCGAGCGGCTGGGTAAGGTGCCGGGCCTGAGCGTGCAGTACCGCGAGTTCGACGGCCTCGGTCACGGCCCGATGCTTCCGGCGTCGTTCCACGCTGCGCTGCATGAGCTGTACGGCGTGACCGACCGCAGCGCCGGCGATGGTGCGCCCAACGGCGGTGACAACGCCGCCGAATGAATCTCTTCGCACGCGATGCCGTGCGACCCCACTACCCAGGCGAGGCTGCCGATGCGCAGCGGCCCAGGCAACCGATGAATCCCGCGTCACGTGGCGCGGCCTACGTGTGCAAGGAGCCTTCCATGTCGTTCCGTCCGTCTTTCCGTCTCACCTCACTCGCCGCCGGCCTTTTGCTCGCGGTGACCGCCACCGCGCAGCCGGTGTTCGATCAGCCGGCCAACGCCACCTTCAAGGGTGAGGTCGTCTCGCGCGGTGAGAACGTGGTTCCCGGCAGCACTGCCGACGTGGTCGGTCGCGGCTTCGTGCCGGGCCAGAAAGTCAGCCTGCTGCGTGGCGACAGCGTGCTCAACACGCAGCCGGTGGTGGTCGACGCCGATGGCAACTTCAAGACCCAGCTGAGCATTCCGGCCGATGCGGTGCCGGGCACCCACCCGGTGGTGGTGCGCGCCAGCCAGCCGGCTGCAGCCACCGTGCTGAAGCTGCGCGTCTCGCCGCAGCTGCCGCTGTCCGGCCAGGCGCAGTTCGCCACCCAGTCCAACAAGCTGGTGCCGGGCCTGTACCAGTCCGCCTACAGCGCCGCCAGCAACGCGGTGTTCGTCACCTCGGCCGTGGGCCGCCCGCCGGTGACCCAGTCGCAGCTGCTGAAGCTGGACCCGAAGACCCTGAAGGTAACCAAGGCGATCACCCCGGCGCAGGTGCCGGGCAGCACCAATGGCGCGGTCTATGCGGTCTACGGTGTGGGCGTGGATGACACCAACGGCAATGTGTGGGTGACCAATACCCGCCAGAACTCGATCGCGGTCTACCGCCAGAAGGACCTGTCGCTGGTCCACCAGTTCCCGGTCGATGCCGTGCCGCATGCGCGCGACGTGGTGGTCGACGGCACCCACGGCAAGGTGTTCGCCTCGGCCACGGGAGAGGACCATCTGTCGGTGTTCGATGCGAAGACGTTCAAGGAACTGCCGCAGGTGACGCTGGAATCCGGCGTGGATGACGGCAAGTTCACCCCGATGAGCCTGGTGCTGGACGAAAAGGCTGGCAAGCTGTTCACCGTCAGCATCGGCACCCCGGAAGCGGCGGTGATCGATGTGGCCAGCGGCAAGGTCGAGAAGGTCATCGACCTGGGCAACTCGATCAGTGCCTCGGGCGTGGCCTTCGACGCCGCGCGCAACCGCCTGTACGTGGCCTCGCAGGGCACCGACAACCTGCTGATCGTTGATGTGGCCGCCGGCAAGGTGCTGCACGATGTGCCGGTCGGCGCCGGCGCGCTGAACGTCGCCTTCGATGATGCCTCCGGCCTGGCCTACGTCAGCAACCGTGGCGCTGGCACGGTCACCGTGGTGAACGGTGACGGCAAGGTGGTCGCCAACCTCGATGGCGGCACGCTGCCGAACCACGTCCGCGCCGATGGCAAGGGCAACGTGTTCGCGGTGAACAAGTCGCGTGGCGCTGAAGACCCGAAGGGTGACCGCATCACCCGTATCACCCCGAAGCAGTAAGTCACAGGGCAGGGCGGCGTGCGCGTCGCCCTGCCAGCAAGGAGAACGTCCATGAACATCGCGTCCCGTCTGCGCCTGTGTGCGCTCCCGCTGGCCGTTTCGCTGGCGCTGGCTGCCTGTGGCGGCTCGTCGGCTCCCTCCGATGGCAAGACGCCTGCCGAGCCGCCCGCGGCAACGGCGGCGGCTGCGGAAACCGCGCTGCCGGCAGGTTGGCAGCGCGTGGCCGGTGCCGAAATGCCGGCCGTGCACGACCAGAAGGCCGTGCTGCCGGCCAAGGTGCATTCCGATGATGGTGCCGACGTCGAAGTGGCCGACACCAGCCGGATCATTGCCGGTGGTGACGATGTCATCGCGGTGATCGAGGCGCTGGGTCTGGGCAAGCAGGTGTTCGCGGCACCGACCAACACCACCACCCAGGCCGGCCTGGCCGCACCGCACCAGTTCCTGTTCAACCGAACCACTGGCGTGGAGGGCGTGCTGAGCCTGCAGGGCTCGCTGTTCCTCGGCAACAGCCTGCGCCGCCACACAGAGCTTGCCAGGAAGCTGCGCGAAGTGGGCGAGCCGGCCGTGGTCATCGATGACCTGCAGCCGGCCCCGGACAAAGTGCGCAAGGTCGCCGCCGCACTAGGGCTGGCCGAGGCAGGGCAGACACTTGCCACGCAGGTGCAGCGCCAGCTCGACGAGGCTGCAGCGATTGGCAAGGGCCTGGGCCATGCGCCACGAGTGATCCACGTATCGGCCACCGGTGCCGGTGGCTCGCCAACTGTTGCCGGTGCCGACAGCGCATCGGCGCAGCTGATCGCACTGGCTGGCGGCGTCAACATCGGCACCGAGGCCGGGGTGAAGAACTACTCGCAGCTGAGCAATGAAGGCGTGGTTGCCGCGGCACCGGAGGTGATCCTGGTGACCGAGCATGACCTGCAGTTGTTCGGTGGTGCCGAAGGCCTGTGGAAGGCGTACCCGACGCTGAGGCAGACCCCGGCCGGGCAGGCCAAGCGGGTCTGGGTGATGCCGGATGTGCAGCTGAAGTACACCAGTGTCGGTTCCGGTGCTGGCGCGCTGGCGCTGGCCAAGGCCCTGGCGGCGTTGCCGAAGGCATGAGTCCGGCGGATCGGCGCCGCCGTCGCGGGCGGACAATGTTGCTGGTGGCGTTGCTGGCACTGCTGGGTGCGGTGCTGGCGTCGTTCGCCGTGGGCCCGCTGCGGCTGCCGCCGCTGGAGGTGATGCAGGCGCTGGCGGTGAAGCTGGGCCTGCTGGATCCGCAGGCAGTCAGCAGCCGCGATCTGGCCGTGGTCTGGCAACTGCGCATTCCGCGTGCCCTGCTGGGCGCGATGGTCGGCGCGTCGTTGGCGATGGCCGGTGCCAGCCTGCAGGGCCTGTTCGGTAACCCGCTGGCCGACCCCGGCATCGTCGGTGTCAGCCAGGGTGCTGCACTGGGTGCGGTGGCCGCCATCGTGCTGGGCGCCGCCGGTGCGGCGGGCTGGCTGGTGCCGGTGGCCGCGTTCGTCGGCGGTGCGCTGGCGATCGGCCTGACGTATGCGTTGGCCCGGCCTGGCAAGGGCACGGGTAACGCCACGCTGCTGCTGGTCGGTATCGCGATGGCCGCGTTCTGCTCGGCGCTGATTGGTTTCCTCACTTACATCGCCAGCGAAAGCGAACTGCAGTCGCTGGTGTTCTGGCAGATGGGCTCGCTCGCGCGCGCCAACTGGGCCGACGTGGCTGCGGTGGTGCCGTTGTTTGCGATTGGCGTGTTCGCATTGCAGCGACTGGCCACGCCGCTGGACATGCTGGCGCTGGGGGAGCGCCAGGCACAGCACCTCGGGCTGGATGTCACCCGCACGCGGCGTCGCCTGGTGGCGTTCAGTGCGCTGCTGGTGGGCGCGGCGGTGGCCTTTGCCGGCTCGATCAGCTTCGTTGGCCTGGTGGTGCCGCACGTGGCGCGCCTGTTGGTCGGCCCCGGGCATCGCTGGCTGCTGCCGTTGTCCGGCCTGCTCGGTGCGCTGCTGATCGTGGTGGCCGACACCGCCGCACGCACGCTCGATCCGCCCGCGGAGATTCCGCTGGGCTTGTTCTCGGCCGCGCTGGGCGCACCGTTCTTCCTCTGGCTGGTGCTGCAGCAGCGCCGCAAGGCGGCCCCATGAGCGTGCTGCTGAAACTGCACGAGGTGGTGGTGCGCCGCCAGCAGCGCGAGATCCTGCATGGCATCTCGCTGGCGTTCGAGCCGGGTACGGTGACCGCCCTGGTTGGACCGAATGGCGCGGGCAAATCCACGCTGTTGGCGGTGGCTGCCGGTGACCTGCGCGCCGATGTGGGCGAGGTGAGCCTGCTGGGCAAGCCGCTGGCCAGCTACAAGGCCGGACCACTGGCGCGCGAGCGCGCGGTAATGCCACAGGAGCACGGCGTGCGCTTTGCCTTCAGCGTGGAAGAAGTGGTGGCGATGGGGCGGTTGCCGCATCCGCCGGATCCAGTGGTGGATGACGCCCAGGTGGAAGCGGCCATCGATGCCGCGGAACTGCAGGCGCTGCGCCTGCGCGAGGTGCAGCAGCTGTCCGGTGGCGAATCCGCGCGTACCACGTTCGCGCGCGTGCTGGCACAGGACACCCCGTTGCTGCTGCTGGACGAGCCGACCGCCGCACTGGATCTACGTCATCAGGAGCGCACGCTGCGCAGTGTGCGTGCCTGTGCCGAGGCCGGTGCGTGCGTGATCGTGGTGCTGCACGATCTGAATCTGGCGGCCGGTTATGCCGATCGCATCGTGCTGCTGGAGCAGGGCAGGGTGGCGGCCGACGGAACACCATTGCAGGTGCTGACCGAAGACAACCTGCAGCGGGTCTACCAGCAGGATGTGGTGGTGCTGGAGCATCCGCGGCGCGGGGTGCCGCTGGTGGTGGTGACCTGAGCATCAACGCGCTCTGCCAGGCGAAGTATCATGTGCGGTTCGTTCTCTTCAATGGACTGATGCAATGATCCGTACTGTTTCACATGGCGTGCTGCTCTCGGCAATGGTCGCCTCCGTATGCGCCGCCAGCACTGCGTCGGCATCCTCAGTTTCCCTGATCAAGGCCTCCGAGCAGGCCTCGCTGATCGAGAGCCGGTATTCCGCTGGCGGGAGCGCTCCTGTGGTTCCGGTGGCGACCCGCTATTTCGCGAGTGATGAAGTGCTCATCAGCTGGGACGACCAGCAGGTACTGATGTTGTGCAGGGAGGCGGTGTACCTTCAGATTCCTGCCGGCAAGGCAGGTGACGTTGCGCTGGCCACCGAACAGCGGCAGATGATTGCCTACCAGGCGCTGATGTCCGGAATGGGTTCGGTTGCGGCCGTGGCAGAAGCGGCGGGTGATTCCGTGGTGGTGGCAGACGACGGTAGCGAGACCCGTCGCGCGGGAGAGAGCAGCTGGGCCTACGGGGTGGAACGCCATGAAGTCACCACCCAGCGCATGGCCGATGGCGCGCTGCGGATCCGGGCGCGCAAGACCGAGACCGTGAACAAGGCCAAGCCTGCGGAGCCAGGCGATATGTTCAGCACCGAAGACGACCAGGCTGCACGATTGTCGGAGCTGGCGCCGGTCGGCAGCTGGACCGAGGTGGTGATCCATGGTGGCCCGCGCCAGGCGCAGGTGGATCTGGCGATGTCGTTGAAGGGATGGATCTCGATGGGGGACGACCAGGCGGCGACCGTGGGTGAGGCGCGCAAGCTGCACGACTGCGACTAAGGCAGGGGAGGGGTCAGAGCCCTTGGCCGTCGCAAAGGGGTCCGACCCCGATGCCCGCCGACTTCATCGTTCCATTTATGTGCTCAATATTCACTTGCGCGCCAGATTGGCAGGTCTAGAATGCGCCCCATGAACCGGATGCCGCTCCTGAAGTTTTTCACCCTGACCCGCGCAAGCGCGGAACGGGCGTGTCTGCCTGGAGCCCCACGAGGTCGTTGAAGCGGCCATCGCTGGACCTTCGACAGAGCGCCCTTCTGGGCGCTCTTTTCGTTTCCGCAGTTCCATTTCCCGTAATCCGATGTACCGCAAGGAGAACGTGCCATGCACCAGATCGCCGAGACCGAACGCTAGCCGCGCACCCTGTCGCCAACCGGGGTGCGCGGCCCCCGAAGTTGGCTTTGCAGGAACCTTTCCCATGAACACCCAAGTCCTTTCCCGTCGTCGCAACCTTGGCATCATTGCCCACATCGACGCCGGCAAAACCACGCTAACCGAACGTCTGCTGTGGAAAAGCGGCGAAATCCATCGCGTCGGCGAAGTGCACGACGGCAATGCGACCACCGATTTCTCGGCAATCGAGCGCGAACGGGGCATCACCATCGGCGCGGCCGCCGTGCAGGCGCAGTGGGCACCGCGTGACCTGCCGCCGCATCGGCTGACCCTGATCGACACTCCTGGCCACATCGACTTCGCCATCGAAGTCGAGCGTTCGCTGCGCGTGCTCGACGGTGCCGTGGCCGTGTTCTCAGCCGTGGACGGCGTGCAGCCGCAGTCCGAGACGGTGTGGCGCCAGGCGCGCCGCCATCGCGTGCCGCTGATCGCTTTCGTCAACAAGATGGACCGCGTTGGCGCTTCGTTCGAGCGCGTGCTGGAGCAGCTGCAGGACAAGCTGCAGGCACGTCCGTGGGCACTGGGCGTGCCGTTGGGCAGCGAAAGCGGCTTCAACGGCTGGGTCGATCTGGTCGATGAGCGCGTGCTGCAGTGGCAGGATGGCGCCGCAACCACGGTGACCCCGTGGGACGACGCGGTGCGCGCCCAGTGGCAGGCACAGCGCGATGCGCTGGTCGAAGCCGTGGCTGATCACGACGAGCAACTGGCCGATGCCTGGCTGGAAGGCCGCGTGATCGATGCCGGGACGCTGCGTGCGGCGATCCGTCGGGCGACGCTGGCAGGTGCGGGCGTGCCTGTGCTGGCCGGTGCTGCGTTCAAGGACAAGGGCATCGAAACGCTGCTGGACGCCGTGGTCGATTACCTGCCGTCGCCGCTGGATCGCCCTGCGGTGAGCGCCGAGAGCGAAGGTGGCGAGGTGGTGCTACCGCCGGATCCGGACGGTCCGCTGGCGGGCCTGCTGTTCAAGATCACCCACCAGCAGCACGGCGCGCTGAGCTTCGTGCGGCTGTACTCGGGCACCTTGAAGGTGGGCGACGCCGTGGCCAGTTCGCAGCATCCGCAAGGGCGGCGTGTCAGCCGCCTGGTTCGCGTGCAGGCCGACCAGACCCACGACATCGAACAGGCCGTGGCCGGTGACATCGTCGCGGTACTGGGCTGGAAGGATGCGGTCAGTGGCGAGACGCTGAGCGGCCGTGCGCAGCCGCTGCGCCTGGAGAACATCCAGGCACAGGCGCCGGTGCTGGCCTGGCGGCTGGAGCCGGCGCGTGCGGCCGACCTGATCCGGATGGCGCAGGGCCTGGCCAGCCTGGCCCAGGAAGATCCGTCGTTCCGCGTCGAAACCGATCGCGATACGGCGGAAACCCTGGTCTGGGGCATGGGCGAGCTGCACCTGGAGGTGATGGTCGAACGCCTGCGCAGCGAATGGAAGGTGGACGTGGGTGTGGGCTCGCCGCGCGTTGCCTACCAGGAGACGCCGATGCGTGCGATGACGGGCGTCGTCGGGCGGCTGGTCAAGCAGACCGGCGGCCAGGGCCAGTTCGCGCACGTGGTGCTGGACGTGGCGCCGCGTGAGGACGACCAGATCGTGTTCAACGATCGCATCGTCGGTGGCGTGGTGCCGCGCAGCTTCATCGCGGCGGTGGAAAAGGGCGTGCGTGCCGCACTGTCGGAAGGGCCGCAGGGTCATCCGGTGGTCGGTATCGAGGTCAGTCTTGTCGATGGCCAGACCCATGCCAAGGACTCGTCGGAGATGGCGTTCCACCGTGCGGGTGCCGAGGCGATCAAGGCGGCGCTGGCCGAGGGTGGCACGCAGCTGCTGGAACCGGTGATGGCGGTGACGGTGCATTCGCCATCAGCGTCGGTGGGTGATGTGGTGGGCGACCTCAACCGTCGGCATGGTCGCATTGCCCGCATCGACGACCAGGACGGTCGCGCCGAGGTCAGTGGCTTTGCGCCGCTGGCGCAGCTGGTGGGTTACACCACGTCGCTGCGTTCGCTCAGCCAGGGGCGGGCGAGCAGCGAGGCGCACCTGCACGGCTATGAGCCGGTACGCGTTGCATGAGGAAGGTGAGGGGAGCCCGTTCGCGGGCTCCCTTTTTTTTGTGGTCGGGAACGCGCATCCACGCATGGCGCGGATCTACTGGGAGTTGGCGGGTTTCCGTATCCACACAAGGCGCGGCGATTCCGCAGTAGATCCACGCCATGCGTGGATGGAGCCCTCGGCATGCGATTTTTTGCATTGCGTTGCAACAAAACTGCAGAAAAGGCTGGATTAAAGTGATGCCTCACGATAAATTGCGCACCCCCCGTTGCTCGCCGCCGCCCGCACCCCTCTCATGCGTGATGACAAAGACCCCGGAACCCTGGAGCTGACCCTGCCGCGAAAGCGCGGTCGTCCGCCCAAGTTCGGGTACGCCATGAGTGATGCGCAGCGGGCCGCGCGCTACCGCGCGCGCCGGGCAGGGCAGGCCAACCACGCCGATGTGCGCTCCTGCTCGGACATGGTGCTGCTGGACAAGATCCGCGCCGCAGTCAGCGCGCGCGACACCGAGCTGGCCGGTTTCCTGGTCCACGTGCTCTGGCAGCGCTACCCCCTGCAACTGAAATAGGCCGTCGGTGGGGTGGCCGTTGTCATCGAGCTTGTTGATAATGCGGGATTCAGGTTGTTCCCGCTGGCGCGCCCGGGATGGCAGGCGCGCATGATCGAACGGTTCCCAAGATGACGACCACCAGCGACACCACCACCGAAGCGGCGCCGAGCAGCGCCCCCCTGTTCTACACCCGTCCGGTGCCGCTGCAGGCCGATGTGCATGCCGATCTGCGCATCCTGCCGGGCAAGCTCGAGTTTGCCGCCGGCAACAACGCCATTCCGCTGGTGCTGGGCGAGTTCTCGCTGGCCCTGCACCACTTCCCGATCCTGTTCGCTGGCCCGACCGCCGTGCCGATGGCCGCCGTTGGTGTTTCCGACCAGAACCTGTTCATCAAGGACGGCCTGTGGGAAGACGAGGCCTATATTCCGGCCTATCTGCGTCGCCACCCCTTCATCTTCATCGACACCGGTGCGGACAACGACTTCCTGCTGGGCATCGACGAAGAGAGCTCGCGCGTGGTCAAGGGCGGTGACGAAGGCCAGCCGCTGTTCGTGGACGGCAAGGCCACCGACATGGTGCAGCAGGCGCTGGAGTTCTGCGGCCAGTACACCCGCGAGCATGAACAGACCCAGGCCTTCTCCAAGGCCCTGATCGACAACGGCCTGCTGGTCGAGCGCAATGCCACCGTGCGTACCCCGGATGGCCGCGAGTTCAATCTCAACGGCTTCCTGGTGGTGGACGTGGAGAAGTTCGTGGCGCTGCCGGAAGCGACCGTGGTCGAGTGGCACCGCAGCGGCTGGTTGGCGCTGATCCATCAGCACCTGATGTCGCTGGGTCGCTTCAACGACCTGACCCGTCGCCAGGTCGAGCGCCTGGCGGCCTGATCAGGCTGATGGCGCGGCTTCCGCTCTGCGGGAGCCGTGCCACTGCTGCAATCCCTGCAGCAGCCGCCGCGCCTGGACCCAGTCGGGCGCGGCCTCATGCCCCATCTCCCACAGAGCGGCCGCCATGCCGGCCTGATCCATTGCCCGGCACATCTGCAGCGTGCCCTGCAGGCGGTGCGCATGGTGGCGTAGTGTCGCAGCATCGACGTCGTGCACGGCCTGTTCGATCCTGGCCAGCTCATAGGCAATGTCCGCAGCGTAATCCGGCTCGACGCCAGGGGCGTCATCGGGCGCAGTACGGTGCGCCGGGGGCGGAAGGCCCAGCGCCTGCAGCAAGCTCGCAACCTGCAATGGCTTGACCAGGATGGCGTCGAATCCGGCCCTTCGGCAGCGCGCCGCATGGCGGCGCCCCATGCGGGCGGACAGGGCAATCACTCGCAGGGGGGACTCTGCCTGCGCGCGCAGCTGCTGCGCCAGAGCGTAGCCATCCGAGTCGCGAAGCCCGATGTCCAGCATGACCGTGGCGCGCGGTCGTAGCGCGTGCTCGGCCAATGCGGTGTCGGCATCGGCAACCGCGCGTACATCCGCACCCAGCCGGCGCAGCTGCTCTGCGACGATGTGCCGGCTGAGTGCATGATCTTCGACCAGGAGCAGGTCGATGCCGGCCAGTGGTGTCTGCTGCAGCGGCTCGATGGGTGGCGGATCGCCGTGGACGGCGCGGACCGGCAATCGCAGGGTGAAGCGGCTGCCGCGCCCATGCACGCTGTGTACGGTCAGGTTGCCGCCCATGGCAACGGCCAGTTCGCGCGCGATCGTCAGGCCCAGCCCGGTGCCGCCACGTCTCTGGCCATCCTCGCTCTGCTGGAATGGCCGGAACAGAAGCGCCAGTTGAGCGGGCGCAATGCCGATGCCGCTGTCGATCACATCCAGCAACAGCTCCCGGGGAGACAGGGCGGGCGATAGTTGCAGGCGCATTTCGATACCACCGACGTCCGTGAATTTCAATGCATTGCCCAGCAGGTTGTCGACAATCTGGCGTAGTCCATCGGCATCCAGCGCGACCACCGGCGCTGGATCAGGCGTGCGATCGAGCTGGAGTGACAGGCCTCTCCGTAGTGCCTCCGGCCGGATGGCTTCCAGTGCACGGGCACAGAGTTGACCGACGTCACAGGGCACGGGATGCGGCCTGAAGCTGCCGCTGGCAAGGCGCGAGAACGCCAGTGAGCGATCGAGCAGCCTGCGCAGCGACTGGCCGGCAGCAAGCGCTGCCGCGAGCAGTTCGCGCTGCCCCCTGGGCAGGTGTGACTGGCTCAACAGGTCGATCGAAGCCAGAATCGTCTGCGCGGAATTGCGCACCTCATGGCTGATCATCCCCGCCGCGCGCCCCAGGCGGCGTTCCGTGCGGCCGATTCGCCAACGTAGCGCCTGCCAGAGCACGGGCAGGCCGATGAGTGCCGTGGCCAGACACAGCAGCCATCGCAGGAGCGGGAGGCGCATCTGGTCAAATGTGCTCTCGATGGATGCGGGCAGCATCTGCTGTGCCCACAACTCCAGCAGCCGTGCGTGCTCTTCGAGCGTGATGGCGCGCAGCGCCTGATCGATGCGCGCCAGCAGCTGCTGGTCCTCGCGGCGGACAAACAGGTGCAGATCGGTGGAAAAATCGCTGTCGAACGGGTGCAGTTGCAGGTTGCCCGCGAAGTGCTGCCGGATCATCGACTGCAGCGTTGCTTCCAGGCCGATGGCCGCATCGGCGATACCGCTCTCCACGGCGGCCAGCGCCGCATGGCGGTCGTGAAGGTGCAGCAGGTGGATCTGAGGATGGTGGGTCGCCAGCCAGTCGGCATAGGGGCCACCGTCAACGACGGCCAGCACCTGCGCCCTCACCCCGGTGACGTCACGGGGTGGGCGCTCGCCTTTACGCGAGGCCAGCACCGTCCTGCCGCCATGGAAAGCGCCCGATGCCATCAGGTCGGGACAAGGAAGCGGGCGATGCGAAGGATTGCCCATGACCAGCACCAGGTCAGCCTCGTGCCGGCAGACGGCAGCGACCGCCGCGCTCGTGCTGGTGTAGGTGAGATCGCGGAAGCGCAGGCCGGAATGCTGAGCGACAAGGTCGGCATAACCATGGGCGAGGGTAGGGGGCGTGCGTGAATCCTCCAGCGCTGCAGGTAGCGGGCGCAGTGATGGCGCGGTGGCAACCCGCACTTCGCGGCCGGCGGACCATTCCTGCAGTTGCGCATCCTCGGCGGAGGCTGCGGGCAGCAGGATCAGGGCCAGCAGCAAGGTGCACGAAGTGCGCAGACGGAGACGAGCGCGGCGCCTCATCGCACCCCCAGCTGCCGCCGCAGTGCATAGATCTCCACGTCATTGCGCAACCCGAGCTTGCGCAGGGCGGCGACCTTCTGGGTGCTGACCGTCTTGACGCTGCGGTGGCGGTGCAGCGCGATCTCGGAGACGGTCAGGCCTGCCAGAAGCAGGTCCAGCACTTCGCGTTCGTTGCGACTGAGTTCCTCGCGGTTGGCCGGGAACAGGCAATCGGCGGGCAGGCGGCACAGTCCCTGCGATATGCGCACGATGGCTTCAGACAGCATCTCCAGGGGCTCGGACTTGCTGACCACGCCGCTGATGCCGGCCGTCAGCAGGTGATCGATGCGGGTGGTTGGCGTCAGCGTGGCGAAGGCGAGCAGGGGAACATGAGGAAAGCACTCGCGCAGGAGAGAAACCAGTTCATCACTGCTGCGGTCGCCGGGCGCCAAGGTGAGATCGATGATGGCGACATCCACTGCCTGCCGGCGCAGGCTGCCAACGAGCTCATCGCTGCGGGTGTGGCTGGCGACGATGTCGAAGCGGATGTCGCGGGACAGGTGCAGGACGGTGCCGCGGCGGACGACTTCGTGATCGTCGAGGAGTGCCAGCCGCAGTCGGCGCGGTGCAGGGTATCCATTCATGCGCTGGGAGGTGATCGGCGCCCGAAGGGCGTGGCGATCATTCTGGCGCTGCTGTCGCGTCGAGCATCGAATTTGTTGGATTTTTGCGATTATTCCTAAGGGTCGATGTGCAAGATCCATCAATCCAGTGTTGCCGATTGATGCAGTGGATCGTCAGGCCACAGTCAGGCCCTTCAGGGCACGTCGCCCCCGCTGCGCAGGTCGCGGGCCATTTCGCTGGTCGCAGCCCATCCGAGATTGGCATACAGAGGCTTCCCTTGGGCGGTAGCGTGCAGCACCGCGTAGGCCACCCCTCGCCCGGCGAACGCGTGGTCGGCCAGCTTCATCAGCTGGCGGGCGATGCCGCGACGCCGGTAGCCGGGCTCCACGTAGACATTAAGTACGTAGCCGCGCGAGTCCTGCTCTGGATGGGCGGGGTGGGGCGGCCAGTCGATCAGCATCAGGCCGATGCCTGCGATGGGTTGTCCATTGTCGGAAAGGACATGGCCGAAGTAGTCGCCCGACATCAGGCGCGGCTCCAGCCATCTACGGAACGGGGCGGCCATCTGCTGCAGGACCTCTTCGCTCCGGCCGCTTTCACGGAACATCGCTTCACGGTGGGCACAGATGAGGTCGAGATCGCACGGAAGGATCTGCCGGACGACGAAGCCATTCCAGGAGGCTGTGATGGTATTGTCCGGAGTGCTGTCCATCGATCGTGTATCCGTTCAGACCCTGCTGGCTTGCCCAGCATCGCATCTGAAGGGCGCATGGTGAAAGCACCACGTTGCAATGATTGATGATCGATTGTTGCTCCAGGACGATCCACCGGGGACGAGGGTGCGGTGTCATCGCACCGACTGCGGTACCCGCCTCAGCGTGCGGGTGTCGTAACCCATCGCCGCAATCCGCTCGACTGCCTGCTGGTAGTCTCTGTCCGACACCTGCGGGGTGCGGGCCATATACCAGACGTAATCACGCTTGCTTCGCGCCACGATGGTCTGGCGGTAGCCTTCGTCGAGCCAGGCGATCACGTACTCAGCCTGGATCGGCCAGATGAACTGCATGCCCCAGATCGCGCCATTGCCTTCCTTCTCGACACGGCCGATGGGGTGCATCGACTTCTGTGGCGCATCAAAACTGCCCTTGCGATAGGTGAAGGTGGTCTGGATGCGCCCATCGGAGCGCAGGGCATAGCTCTCCACGGCGTCGAAGGCCTCGCGTTCAGGGCGCGATGGGATATGCGCGATCACGTACCAGTCACCCATGAAACGCGGCACATCCACCGCTGACGGACGCGGCAGTGGGCGCGTGTCGCTGGAGCTGCAGCCGGAACCGAACAGGCCGATCGCGATCAGGGGAAGCAGTGGAAACTTTCGCATGTCACACCTCAGCGGGGCCGGAACAGGTAGTGGGCCACCAGCCACTGCTGGCCGTCGTCGTAGCCGAACAGCTCGGCACACGCCATCCAGAACATCCGCCAGCGTTGCCACCAGATGCGCGCAGCCGCCGGCCCATAGGTCGCCGCCAGTATCGGCATCACCCGGTCGCGTGCCGCATCCTGATTGGCCAGCCAGTGCTCGGCGGTGCGCTGGTAGTGGGTGCCGTCCAGCAACCAGCGCTGATCCAGTCGCAGGTCGCGCTGGAAATGCAGAAGGGTATCGGCGGCCGGCATCAGTCCGCCGGTGAAGAAATGGCGGCCCATCCAGTTGTCGCCACCCTCGGTTTCGAACGGGTACATCAGCGTGCGATGGGCAAAGATATGCACGAACAACGCACCGTCTGGCTTCAGCCACTGCGCGATGCGCGCCAGCAGGCGCTCGTAGTTGCGCACGTGTTCGAACATCTCGACCGACACGCAGCGGTCGAAGCGTGCCGTGGGCAGCTCAAGCTGGTTGACATCGCGGGTGATCACCTCGACGTTGCGCAGCCCCCTGGCTTCACACTGCGCCATGATGTGCTGGCGTTGGCTGTGCGAATTCGAAACGGCGGTGATGCTGGCCTGCGGGTAGCGTTCTGCCATCCACAGGGTCAGTGAGCCCCAGCCGCATCCCAGTTCGAGAATCTGCTGGCCATCGGCCAGGCCTGCGCGCTGGCCGTACAGTTCCAGCATCGCGTCCTCCGCCTGGTCCAGCGTTTCGCGCCCGGTGGGGTAGTAGCAGCTGCTGTACTTCAGTCGCTTGCCCAGGCAGGCCTGGAAAAAGGCTGCTGGCACTTCATAGTGCTGTCGGTTGGCTGCGTCGGTGTGTAAGGCGAGTGGGCTGTCGGCCAGCTCGGCGATGCCCCGGCTGAAGCGCGCCGACTGGCCTTCGATGCCACCCTCGCTTTCCTCATGCAGGCGTCGCGCGCACAAGCGGCGGATGCCCGCACGCAGCGCCGCATCGGGGACCAGCCCGCGTTCGGCCCAGGCGATCAGCCCGGTTTCCGTGTCTTCGGCAGGATTCAGTGACGGGATCGCGTTCATGCGGAATGCTCCTTGGAAGGGCGGGGGAACCAGGGAAAGAACATCGGCGTGCTGCGCTGATAGGCCTGGTAGTCGTCGCCGCGGCTGCGCAGGGCCTGCTTCTCGGTGAACGGGATGCCGCTGAGATAGCGCAGGAACACATACATCAGCACGGGGCCGAGCCAGGCCAGCCACCACAGCGGGGAGCCGACGGCCAGCAGCACGTAGGTGAACCAGTGCAGCCACTCGAAGAAGTAGTTGGGGTGGCGGGAATACCGCCAGAGTCCATCACGGCAGGTGCGGCCCTTGTTCGCCGGGTTGCTGCGGAACCGGGCCAGCTGGCGGTCGGCCAGTGCCTCTCCGCCCACACTCAGCAGCCAGACGAGCGCGGCCGCCAGCACCCAGGGCGCCATGCCAGGGGTTTGATTGGCGGCGACCGCGACGAAGGGCAGGGCAAACAGCACCACCAGCAGTGCCTGTGCCATGAAGAACCCGAAGATCTTTCCCTGGTGTCCTTGCCAGTGCTCACGGAGGTAGCGATAGCGCCCGTCCTCTTCTTCGTGCCGGACCCGGTGCCACAGATGCAGGGCCAGGCGACCGCCCCACAGGCCACCGAGCACAGCCAGCGCCACCCGTGGCGTCACCGCACCCTCGCCCAGCAACGCCAGCAGCAGCGCGGCGGCGCCCACGCCCTTGGCCCAAAGTACGTCCACAACGCCGATGTTGTGGTGGCGGCGCTGCCAGGCCCAGCCCCAGCTCATCACCAGTACCGCGTACAGCAGCACCCAGAGCAGGTTGATCATGATGACGCTCCGACCAGAGGTGGTTGTGGCGTGGAACGCGGACCGCCACGGGCGGCGCGGCACAAGAGGGAAAGCGCAATGGCCCAGCCTGCGCCCAGCACCAGGACGCCATGCCACATCGGGCTGTTGAACTGCACCGCATCGAATCCACGCGCGGCCGACAGGTAGGCCAGTGGCGCCAGCAGCAGGCCGAACAGAGGCGGCAGGGCAGGGTGTCGCTGAAGGAAGCGCATCGAGGTGGTCAGGGTCATGGCGAATGCCGCCCACAAGGCCATGATCCAGAGCGGTGGCGCCCACCCCGGCGGGGCAGCGGCGTAGCGCACGGTGCCGCTGGCGGCCGCAGTGGCATCGACCAGCCAGGCGCAGGCCAGCGCAAGCACCAGCAGCCGCAGGTCCAGTCGCGGATGCGCCGACGCCAGCAGCTGGCTGCCGATGTAGAGCGACGCGGCCAGCAACGCAGGCCACTGCCAGCCGCGGCCCGCGCCGGCTACCGCGCACAGCCATACCAGCTGGTTGCCAAGCAGATTGGGCCAGAACCGGCGCATTTCAGTTGCCTTCACCCGGTGCGCCCGCGGGCCGATGGCCCGGGCGCGCCAACAACAGATGCGAGACGCCGATCGAACGCTCCAGGAAGCCGCCTTCGCAGTAGGCCAGGTAGAAATCCCACAGGCGGCAGAAGCGGGCATCGAACCCCTGCGCCTGCACGGCAGGCAGCTGCGCAAGGAAGCGTTGGCGCCAGGCGCGCAGGGTCAGCGCGTAGGAATGGCCGAAGTCCTGCTGGGCGATCAGCTGCAGGTCGCTGGAGCGCGTCTTGGCGGCCATGATCGCGTTGATCGATGGGATGAAGCTGCCCGGGAACACATAGCGCTTGATGTAGTCGACGCTGCGCCGGGCCTGCTCGTAGCGATGATCCTCGATGGTGATGGCCTGCAGCAGGGCAACACCATCAGGCTTCAGCAGTCGCTGCAGCGTGCCCATGTAGGTGTCCAGGTATTCCGCGCCGATGGCTTCGATCATCTCGATCGATACCAGCTTGTCGAACTGGCCCTGCAGGTCGCGGTAGTCCTGCATCAGCAGCGTGACATGGTCCTGCAGTCCTGCGTCCCGCACGCGCTCGGTGGCCAGCGCATGCTGCTCGGCAGAGATGGTGGTGGTGGTGACATGGCAGCCGTAGTGCCGCGCCGCGTGCTCCGCGAAGCCACCCCAGCCGGTACCGATTTCCACTACGCGATCGCCGGGCTTGAGTTGCAGCTGCTGACAGATGCGGTCCAGCTTGCGGCGCGAGGCGGACTCCAGCGATTCGGATTCGCTGGTGAACAGCGCCGACGAATACATCAGGTCAGGCGACAGGAACAGGGCGAAGAAATCGTTGCCCAGGTCGTAGTGGGCGGCGATGTTGCGCCGGCTGCCCTCACGGCTGTTGCGGTGCAGCCGGTTCCATCCGCGCAGCAGCCAGCCAGCCACACGGGCCGGGCCCTGCTCCATGCCGTCCAGCAGCTCGCGGTTGCGTACCAGCAGTTGTATCAGGGCGACCAGATCATCGCAGTGCCACTCGCCCTGGATATAGCTTTCACCTGCGCCCACACTGCCTTGGGCAGCAACCTTGCGATAGAACGCGGGGTCATTGATGGTGACAGTGACATGCAGTTCGCCACGGGCGTCGCCCAGCCAGACTTCGCCGAGTGCATCGCGCACGCATAGGCGGCCGTCGCGCAGGGGGGCAAGCTGCGCCAGCAGGCGGCGGCGCAGGAGGGCGTCCAGCGCACCGGGGCGCGGCAGGGCCACCGAAGGTGTCATCGAGTTCATCGCGGTTTCCCGGCAAGGGTGGGGTGGTCGTGTACGGGGTTGCGCTTCAGCCATAGCCGCAGTGCGTGCCAGTGGATGGCGGCCACCACCTGGGTGGTCATCAGGGGATAGCAGGCCAGAACCCGGGCCAGTCCGCAGCCATCCAGGGCACGTCGCTGCATGGCCTGGGTGGCATCGAACTGGCGCACGCCGTCGCGCCAGACCTGCATGTGCACGCGCAGGTCCTGGTCCGGGCGGTTGAACCGCCAGTCGTAGCGGCAGTCCATTGGCATGAACGGCGAGACATGGAAGCACTTGTCGAACTGCCAACGCAGTGAACTGCCTTCGTGCGTGGCGGTAGCGACCGGCAGCACATAGGTGTGTCGTTCCTTCCAGGGCGTGTTGGTGATCTCGGCGACGATGCAGTCCAGCGTGCGGCCGTCGGCCTGGTAGCAGTAGTAGAAGCTGACCGGGTTGAAGACATGCCCGGCGAAGCGGAGATGGGTGAGCAGGCGCACCGGGCCGGTCGGCCGGTAGCCGAGCGTGCCTGCAGCGTGGTCGCGCACCGCGTCGGCCAGTGGCCGGGCGGGGTCGCCGAAGTAGTCGCTGCGGCGGAATTCGGCCAGATTGCGGCGATTGACCGACCACAACCAACGCCCGGCGAACACCGTATCGAGTTCATCCAGATCGAGCAGCAGCTGCGCGATCGGGTAACGGAATGCATGCGGATGCGGATGATGCCGGCGATGCATCACCTGCCCGAAATAGAGCGCACTGGCGCTCATGCCGCCACCTCGCCCGGAGCCTGTGCCCGCTGGTGTGGCGCGCAGGCCTGCAGGGCGTCGACCACGCGTCGGGCACTGCGGATACCATCCTCGTGGAAGCCCCAACCCCAATAGGCGCCTGCAAACCAGGTGTGGCGACGGCCCTGCAGTTCCGCCCAGCGCTGCTGTGCCCGCACTGCGGCGTGGTCGTGTACGGGATGCGCGTAATGCAGGGTTCGCAGCACCTTGGCCGGATCGATCGCCTCGCTGCGGTTAAGCGTCACTACCAGGGGGGTGTCGCCGGGCAGGCCCTGAAGCAGATTCATGCAGTAGCTGACCGTGCAGGGCGCGGCGCGATCCTGCGGCACGTGCGCGTTCCACGCTGCCCAGGCCTTGCGATTGCGCGGCAGCAACGAGGCATCGGTATGCAGCACCGCCTCGTTGGACTGATAGCGGATGGCGCCCAGCACCTCACGTTCGCCAGCGTCCGCATCGGCCAGCAGGGCCAGCGCCTGGTCGCTGTGGCAGGCCAGGATCACTTCGTCGAAGGCCTCCACGCCGGCGCTGCTGTGCACGCGTGCACCCCAGGGCATGCGTTCGACCCTGCTGACCGGGCATTGCAGCCGCTCATGCACACGCCAGCGGCGACGCAGCGCATCCACGTAGCGCGTCGATCCCCCGCTGACCACCCGCCAGCTTGGCCGCCCGGTCATCTGCAGCATCTGGTGATTGGCCATGAACTGGGCCAGGTAGCGCGCCGGGAACGCCTGCACGGTAGCCGTCGGCGAGGACCACAGCGCCGAGGCCATCGGCAGCAGGTGCTCATCGATGAACGCCTCGCCATAGCGCTGGCTGCGCAGGTACTCGCCCAGCGTGGGGCCGTCTTCTTCGGCCAGCAGCAACGGCGCGTCACGATAGAAGCGGCGAAGGTCGGCCAGCATGCCCCAGAAACGCGGCGATACCAGGTTGCGGCGCTGGCAGAACAGCCCATCCAGAGAGGTGGCGTTGTACTCCACGCCGCTGCGCTCACTGTGCATGGAGAAGCTCATCGTGGTCGGTTGCGAGGCCACGCCCAACTCGTCGAACAGCGCCGTCAGCAAGGGATAGTGCTGGGGGTTGAAGACGATGAAACCGGTATCCACCGCCATGCCTCTGCCCGCCACCTGCACGTCGTGGGTATGGGTGTGCCCGCCGAGGTAATCGTTGGCCTCGAACAGCGTGACGTCGTGCTGGCCATCCAGCCACCAGGCACTGGCCAGCCCCGCGATACCCGAGCCGATGACCGCGATGCGCATCTCAGTACCTCGCCTTGGCCAGAACCCACTCGGGGATGGGCTTGAGCCCTTTGACCAGGCCCAACATCGACATCGCGCGCAGTCCGTACCAGGTCAGGTCCACTTCCCACCAGCGGAAGCCCTGGCGCACAGTGCCGGGAAAGAAATGATGGTTGTTGTGCCAGCCCTCACCGAAGGTGAGCAGCGCCAGCCACAGGTTGTTGCGGCTGTCGTCCCGGGTCTCGAAGCGGCGGCGGCCAAAGCGGTGCGCCAGCGAATTGATGGTGACGGTGGCATGGAACAGCACGATGGTGGAAATGAAGAAGCCCCACACCAGCAGCTGCGGGCCATTGGTCTGCAGATCGGGCGCCCAGCGTTCCAGTCCAGCACCCAGCGCGTACAGCCCTGCGGCCAGCAGTACCGGCACTGCCGTATCGAAGCGGTCGAGCCAGCGCAGTTCGGGGAAGCGCGCCAGGTCAGGTACCCGCGACAGATCCGTGGCGAAGGCTTCGCGGGTCAGGAACCAGCCCATGTGGCTGCGCCAGAAGCCGCCTTCGCGCGGCGAGTGCGGATCCAATGGCTGGTCGGCGTGACGATGGTGGTGGCGATGATGGGCAGCCCACCACAGCGGACCGCGCTGCACGCTGGAAGCGCCGATGACAGCGAACACGAACTGCACCGTTCGCGACGCGTGGAAGGTGCGGTGCGAGAAGTAGCGGTGATAGAACGCGGTGATGGCGAACATGCGCACCGCATAAAGCGCCATGGCCACGGCGACCGCCGTCCACGACACGCCTACCCAGACCACCGCGATGCAGGCCAGGTGCATCAGTGCAAAGGGTACCGCGCGCATCCAGTCGATGCGTCCTGGCTGTTCGCCGGTGCTCTCTGTGGCATTGCTGGTATCGACCCACCGCTGCAACGTACGCAGCAGGCGCCAGCGTCGACGGGGAAGGGGCGCTACAGAGGCCATGGCGGATCTCGGCGGGTGTCGTGTCTTGCTTTACGCAGCAGGGCGCGCAATGGATGCGCCACTTCGAACTAAATTTCGCTTCACCTGGGCGTCACGGTGCAACGCTCGACCAGGGGCTGCGCCCACGCCTGTTGCCAGTCACCTGCCGGTCGCTCGGCAGCTGGCGAGCTGAAGCGCACCGTCACCTGCGGGTAGCTGCCGCGGGCATCGCGCAGGTTGCTGGTGCCGCGGAATTCCAGCAGGCGGCGGTCGGCGCTGGCATAGACCAGCGACAGGCGCGGCACGATGCCGCCGTACCAGGTGTCCAGACTGACCTCGATCGCCTGGGCGTCGATGCCTTGCCAGCGAATGGAGCCCGACCGCCGCACCTGCACCGGGAAGTAGCGCTGCCGCCCTGGCACCAGGAACGGCAGGCTGACGCGTTCGCCGCGCAGCAGCGCCGGCCAGTGCAGGCGGACCGCGGCATCAAACCCCGCATCGATCACCGCATCCGGCGGCAGTTCAAGCTGGCGCCGACGCAGCTCACTGGCGGCATCCTCCTTCCATGCAATCGACACTGAGTCGCCAGTGGCGTCTACCTCGGCGGTCTGGCCGCTGCGGCGGTCCTCCAGCGAATAGCCCCGTGCCTGCGGCCGGGCGCTGGCGGGCAGATGCTTGCGGGCGAAGGGTTGACCACCCGGGCACTGGTACAGCACCCAGCGCTCGGCGCCCTCCGTTGCCTCGCGCCGCCAGTGCACTTCACGGTAGAGGACGCCGCCCTGCGCGGAGGTGGCCACGCCCTCGCTTCGCAGCCAGGGTGCCGCCAGCGCGGCGTGAGGCAGGCACAGCAGCAGCCAGGCAGTGCGCATTGGTCGTGATCCGGAAGGGAGGGCTCAGGGCGTACGGCAGCGGCGGCCGGTTGGATGCACAGCGCCGGCTGCATCCAGTTGCTGCCCCTGCGCGTACAGAGGACAGACCTTCACCCGCCCGCCGCGAACCCAGATGTACCCTGACGCCGCCAGCACACTCCTCAACTTCGATAGCGCACGCACCGTGTCCAGTTCCCAGCAGCCGAGCAGCGAGCCGACGAACTGGGCCGGTGACATGGACGGCGTGGCGCGGCTGCGCGACCGCGACTGTTTCATGCGGATCTACGACTACTTCATGCCGCGATTGTGCGTGTACCTGCGCGGCCTGGGTGCACCGGATGCGGTTGCCGAGGAACTGGCGCAGGAATGCCTGCTGCGCCTGTGGCTGCGAGCGGCCGACTACGATGCGGCCCAGGGCGCGCTGAGTACGTGGCTGTACCGGATTGCGCGGAACCTGCATATCGATCGCATCCGTCGCGAGCGAAGCTGGATGCAGGTGCAGTCAGCGGTGGAGGATGCTGCCACACTTGACGTGATCGAGCGCAGCAGCGCCGAGCAGTTCGCAGACCAGGCACGGCTGCGCCAGCGCATCAACGAGTTGCCCGCGGTGCAGGCGCGGCTGGTGCGGATGTCCTATTTCGAGGCCAAGAGCCACAGCGAGATCTCAGAGGCGCTGGGCATGCCGCTGGGGACGGTCAAATCACACCTGCGCCGCGCGTTTCTGCAACTGCAGGCCAAAGTGGGAGGTGCGTCGTGAACCCGCATCACCACCTGCACGAATCCACCCTGATGAGCTATGCCGCCGGCGCGCTGCCGGCGCCATTGAGCATCGTGGCCGGTGCTCATCTGGAGCAGTGCCCGCATTGCCGTCACCGCCTGCGCGACGCAGAGGCGATCGGCTCGGTGCTGCTGGAGCAGACCCAGCCACCCGCAGCCGACACGCGACGCGAACAGCTGCGTGAGGCGATGCTGATGCAACTGGCCGCGGAAGCGCCGATGGCCATGGCTGGGGTCGCACGCCCCGTGCCGAAGGAGCGGCCCGAGGCCGATCCGGACCATCTTCCTGCTTCGCTTCACCCGTATTTCGGTGCGTCGCTCAGTGGCCTGCGCTGGCGCTGGATGGCGCCGGGTGTGCACTGCATCCGTGCAGAGCAGATGCCTTCGCTGATCATGCTGAAGATCGCCCCTGGCAAATGCCTGCCGATGCACAGCCACGGCCGCAGCGAGCTGACCCAGATCCTGCGGGGCTCGTACAACGATGCGCTGGGGCTGTTCGCGCCCGGCGACGTGGCGGATCTGGATGAAGACGTGGAGCATCAGCCGGTGACTGCGCCCGGGGTTCCCTGCATCTGCGTGTCCGCCTTGGATGCGCCGTTGGTGTTCAGTGGCTGGCTGGCGCGGAAGATCCAGCGTTTCGTGAAACTCTAGCGGGGGCGACGATGGCCGGGACGGGCGCATTACGGATTCTGTTGACCGGTGCCGCAGGCCTGGTCGGGCAGGGTGTGGCGTTGGCTTGCCAACGCTCACCACATGTGTCCGGCCTGACAGCGCTGGTCCGCCACCCGGGAAGTCTGAGCGGTGCCGGCAGCGAACTGATCGTTCCGGACTTCCTGCGTATCCAGGGGCGGTTGGAAGAACTGGCCGGGTTCGATGCCTGCCTCTATTGCGCCGGCGCACCACCGGTCGGCACCACTGAGGCCGAATACCGGCGCGTGACCTTGGACACGACATTGGCGGTGGCCCGTGCATGGGCGGCTGCGAATCCCGAAGGGTATTTTTTGTATGTATCCGGTGCCGGTGCGGACCCTCGGAGCCGGCTGATGCCGTTGAGGATCAAGGGCGAGACCGAGGTCGCACTGCAGGCCCTGCCGGTGCGTACCGTGATGCTGCGCCCGGGCGGCGTGCGGCCGGTATCGGGAACCGGCACGCGCCACGCGGTGCTCAAGCCCTTGTACTGGGGTGGCGCGCCGTTGATGAAACTGGCTGGCGCACTCGTCCCTTCACTGGTCACCAGCAATCTGGCGGTGGGCCAGGCGATGATCTCACTGGCCGGAAGAGAGCATCCGCCTGCGACGGTGGAGTGCGCGGACATCAACCGGATCGCGGCAGGCATGCGTGATCCGGCCGCGTGAGCTCAGTGTGCGGCAGCGTCCAGCGCGGTGCGTACCGCCTGCGCAAGGTCACTGCGGGTAAACGGCTTCGGCAGCAGCGCTGGGAACCGCCCCTGACTGCCCACCGCTTCGTGGTCGCGTGGATAGCCCGATGTGAAAAGCACGGCAATTTCTGGCCAGCGCTCGCGGACCTCGCGGACCAGCTCCCAGCCCGACATGCCGGGCATCACCACGTCGGAGAACAGCAGGTCGACCCTGGTGTCCGGCCGCTCCAGCAACCGCAGTGCGGATGGTCCGTCATGCGCTTCCAGTACGCGGTAGCCCAGCAGGCGCAGTGAATCAACCGTGTGCGCGCGCACATCGTCGTTGTCCTCGGCCACCAGGACGGTTTCCTCGCGCGGCGCGTAACCGGCCAGGCCAGCCTGCGGCGCACGTGCTTCGCAGGGCAGGGCCAGCGGTGAGCGCGGGAACATCATGGTGATACTGGTGCCGCCGCCTTCCACCGAATCGATCAGCACGTGGCCGCCGGACTGCTTGACGAAGCCATGCACCATCGACAGACCAAGCCCGGTGCCGCGGCCGACCTGCTTGGTAGTGAAGAACGGTTCGAACACGCGCGCCAGGGTAGCCGCGTCCATGCCGTGGCCGTTGTCGCGCACCCGCAGCATCACGTACTCGCCCGGCGTTGCATCCGGGAACAAGGCGGCGTAATCGTGGTCGAGGTGGCTGTTGTCGACCTCGATCACCAGCCGGCCGCCATGTGGCATCGCATCGCGGGCATTGACCGCCAGGTTCAGTACGGAGGCCTCCAGCTGGCTGACGTCGATCTCCACGCACCAGATGTCCTGCGCGCTGCGGATCTCCAGCTGCACCAGCTCACCCAGCGCACGCTGCAGCATGTCGTGCATGTCCAGCAGGCGCTCGTTGAGGTTGGCGGCCTGGCTGTGCAGCGGCTGGCGTCGGGCAAAGGCCAGCAGGCGCTGGGTCAGGCTGGCGGCACGGCCCACGCCCTTCAGCGCATTGTCCAGCGCACGGCTGACCGTCGCTCCGGCTTCGCCCGCGCGCTCGTTCAGCAGCATGGCGTGCTCGATGTTGCCGGAGATGACCGTCAGGATGTTGTTGAAATCATGCGCGATGCCGCCGGTGAGCTGGCCGACCGCCTCGATCTTCTGTGACTGGCGCAGCGCATGTTCAGCCTGCAGCCGCGCGGTGGTTTCCACCGCCTCGGAAACCACGGCTGTGACCACGCCTTCGGTATCCAGCAGCGGACGGAACGAGAAATCGAAGCTGCGCCGGCCGGTCGGGAGCTCCAGCTCCAGTGCATGCAACGAACTGCGGCCCTGTACGGCTGCGGCGACGGCCCGGTCGATCAGCGCGCCGATGCCATCGGTTGTGCCGAACCAGCTCGATTCGCCAAAGCGCTGGCCAATGACGTCCCCCTTGTCTGCCAGCACCGCGGCCAGTGACGCGTCATTGGCATCAACCACGCGTCCGGACAGATCCAGCAGCACCTGATGCTGGAAGCTGGATTCGAAGATCGCCTGCAGGCGCCGCTTGCTGGCCCTCAGTTCGGTGGTGCGCGCCTGCACCTGTCGTTCGAGTACCTGGTTGTCCTCGCGCAGCGCCAGTTCGGCCTTCTTCAACAGTGAAACATCGCTGCCCATGCAGATGTAGCCGACCACGCTGCCATCGGCGGCTTGCTCAGGCACGCAGTCCATCTGCACGAACCGTGATTCGCCGCTGCGGTGGATCAGTTCGACCTGGAAGCTGGTGCGTTCGCCCCGCAATACCCGCTCCAGGCTGGGCAGGGCGTGCTCGAAGGCAGAAGTCCCGCTGACATCCCGTGCCGCGCGACCCAACAGTTCTGCAAGGCTGAATCCGTGCCAGTCCAGGAACGCCTTGTTGGCAAACCGGTAGCGATGGTCCTTGTCCAACTGGGCGATCAGCGCCGGGACGGCATCGGTTACCTGCTGCAGCTGGGCCTGGCTTTCGTTCAGCGCGGCCTGCGCATTGGCCAGCTGGGTACGCTCGTGCGCCTCCTGGCGGGCGCGGCGGATCGCATCGGGCAAGCGTTGCAGGCGTTGCTTCACCACGTAGTCGCGCGCACCGCGCGTGAGTGCCTGTACCGCCAGTTCCTCGGTCAGCGTGCCGGAAACAAAGATGAAAGGCGTCTGCGGCACGCGTTCGCGTGCCAGGGCAAGTGCTGCGTCACCATCGAAGCCTGGCAGGACATGATCGGCGAGGATCACGTCGAACGCACGGTTGTCGATGGCCTCGATGAACGCATTGCGGGTCCACAGGCGCTCGGCCTCGAAGTCGAGGCCGGCGCGCTGCAACTGTGCGCTGATCAGCTCCGCATCAAGCGCGCTGTCCTCCAGCATGAGGATGCGCAGGCGCTCGCTGCGGCGCGATCCATCACGCATTGTGCTGCCCCGAGCCGTTGGGCCGATGCGGCGGCGGCTGGTTGGTGATGCCCCAGAACATGCCCAGCCCCTGGATGGCGTCGAAGAACTCCTTGAAGTCGACCGGCTTGACCACGAATGCGTTGACGCCCAGTTCGTAACTGCGAACCAGGTCCTGCTCTTCACGCGAAGAGGTCAGCATCACCACCGGCGTGCTGCTCAGATCCGGGTCGCTACGCACCTGTTCCAGCACCTCCAGGCCGTTGACCTTGGGCAGCTTCAGGTCCAGCAGCACCACCACCGGGCCGCCGTGCATGGCGCCGGCAAACTTGCCTTCGCAGCGCAGGTAGTCCAGCGCTTCGGCGCCGTCGCGTACATGGATGACATCGTTCAGCAACTGGCAGCGCGACAATGCGGCCAGAGTCAGCTCTGCATCCTTGGGGCTGTCCTCAACCAGGAGGATCGGCCGCAGGTCCCTCATGGGTGATCTCCTGTGGAACGGGGTAGGGTGAAGTGAATGGTGGCGCCCTTGCCGGGCTCGCCCTCGGCCCAGGTACGGCCGCCATGGCGGCTGATGATGCGGCGTACATTGGCCAGGCCGATGCCCGTGCCTTCGAACTCTTCGACGTGATGCAGGCGTTGGAACACGCCGAACAGCTTGTCCACGTAGCGCATGTCGAAGCCGCAGCCGTTGTCGCGCACGAAGAAGTGGTCTTCGTCGTCGCTGCGTTCGTGACCGACCTCGATAACAGCCTGGTCGCGCTCGCGGGTGAACTTGATCGCGTTGGCCAGCAGGTTCTGCCAGACCAGGCGCAGCATCGTCGGATCGGCTTCGACCTCCGGCAGCGGTGCGAGCGTCCACTGCACGTCGCGGCCGGCGTAGTCCAGGGCCAGGCTCCGGCGCACATCCTCGGCCAGCGCGGTCATGTCCATCCGCACACGCCCCAGCGTGGAGCGCCCCATCTGCGAGAAGCTGAGCAGGTCATCCACCAGTGTTCCGGCGGACTTGGCCGATTCCACGATCGTGTCCAGGAAGCGGCGCTCGGTATCGTTCAGGCGCTCGCCCGCCGAGCTGCCCAGCAGTTCGGAATAACCGACAATGTGACGGAACGGAGCGCGCAGGTCGTGGCTGACCGAGTAGGAGAAGGCTTCCAGTTCCTTGTTGCTGCGGAGCAGCTGCTCATTCAGTTCGGCCATTTCCTCGGCCTTGCGCAACACGATATCGACGATGGCCGTGCGCATCTCGTGTGCCGCGTCGCAGTCAGCGTCGCTCCACGGCAGGCTGCGCTGCTGCACGGTCTCCTTCCAGGCCTCGAACGAGTTGCGCGGAGACAGCGCCACGCCCGGCGCTGCTTCCTTGCGGGGATCGCCACCCCAGCGCACGGTGCGCACCACTTCCGGCCGGAACCACATCAGGTAACTGTCATGCAACTGCGAAATGGACACCGCCAGCACGCCGCTGGCGACGTCGGCCAGGTGCGCGGCAGGTGACCAGTCGGCTGCCAGGTGATCGGTGCAGTAGGTTTCCTGGCCGGCCTGCTGCGTGGCCAGCCAATTCGCCAGGGCCAGCACGTCGCTGGCAGAAGGGCACTGGCCGACACGCAGGCAATCGCCCTTGTGCACGATCACCGCGCCGGCCGCGCCAGTCAGCGACAGCAGGCTGGCCTCGTCGTCGCGCAGTGCGGCCATGAAGTCCTCATCACCGGCCATGCGTGCCAGCAGCTTGACCAGCACAGAACGCCGGGCCACGCGCTCTTCGATCGCACGCGCACGCTCCTTCAACGCAATCTGCAGCGACAGGATCTGGCCCATGAACTCGCAGGCAGTACGCACGTGGTACGGCAGGCGGCGCGGCTGCACGGTGTGACAGGACACCAGGCCCCACAGCCGGCCTTCATGCACCAACGATACCGACATCGACGCACCAGTTCCCATGTTGCGCATGTAGTGCAGGTGTACGGGCGAGACGCTGCGCAGCACGGCCAGGCTCAGGTCGGTGGGCGGCGCGTCGCGATGGTCCTCGGCCCGCATCAGCGGGGCAGGGGTGTAGTTGTTGTCCGCAATCAGGCGGACCCGGTTGCGCCGATATAGTTCGCGGGCCTGCGCGGGAATGTCCGACTCAGGGAAGCGCAGGTCCAGGTAGGACGGCAACAGGCCGTTGCCATCCTCAGCCACCACGATGCCGTTCCAGCCGGCATCGAACTGATAGACCAGGGTGCGGTCAAAGCCGGTGAGCCGCCGCATGTGCGCGGCCGCAAGCCTGCACAGGTCTTCCACGGTCGCCGCCGATTCAATGCCGGTCATCAGCTCGCGGATGGCCGGATACAGTTCTTCCAGTGAGCCCGGTTGGCCGGGAACCGGTGCTTCCAGTTCGACCAGCAGATCGTTGGCGGAACGGTGCACCAGCAACTGATGCCGGCCGTGGCCATCCAGATGCACGGCACCGACATGGGCACTGCTGCCGATCACGGCCTGCTGGAACAGGCCCTGGAACGGCGCCAGCACGCCGCCAAACACCTCGCTGACATGCTGCGTCAACGGTTCGCCGAACTGCTGCAGCAGGCCGGGATGGCTGATGGCGCGCTCGCGCACCTGCAGAGACTGCGGTTCAACGACCAGAAGCACACCGTAGGGCTGGATCGCGCCGGGGGTGTGGATCGGTTCGCGCGCGCAACTGGACAAGGCAGTGTCGTGCGCGGACTCAGCAGAAGGCATCAAGGGCGGGACTCATCATTTGTGGATGGCTGGAAAGGCCCAGTGGTACATCCGGTACCCCTCAATGGTGAAGCAAAATCATGCATTCGCCTACCAGTGTATGCGTGTGAAGCGTGCTTCTGTCCAAGCTGAATTCTTCATGTGGGGACGAGGTCGAGCACTTGCAGTTTTCGCGAAGAATACATCTCCGCTGCACATCAGCTCGACAGGTCATTGCCTAGAGTGGATCCACTTCCCTGAGCGACCGCCCCGTGAACCTGCAGCCCGCGCCCCTGTCCCCGTACCGCATGCTGGCTGACAGCTGCCAGTTTGAACTGCTGGATGTGGATGCGCTGCAGGACCCGGCCAGTGGCCGGCTGCTGCACCTGTATTCGCTGGTTGCCCGCTGCCTGTCCTGCGAGACGATCTTCAAGGCCGAAGAAGGGCAGGGCCTGGTCAGCCATACTGCGGCACGGGTGGTGCGGTGCCCCACCGGCTGCGGCCAGCAGGCATTCAAGCCGGCCCTGCTGCGGACCTGGCGCCCGCAGGCCATTGCCCAGGCATGAGCGGCAGGCGACCTTGTCACAGCAGTCCGGGATTGGCTCGCCATACCGCAAAGTTGAGCGCCGAGGCGAACGAAATCCAGGCCAGGTAAGGAAGCAGCAGCACCCCCGCAATCGGGCGGGTGCGCGCGAACGTGACGATCGTCGCGCACACCAGCACAATCAATAGAAGAATGTCGGCGAAGGCAAGCGCGCCCAGCCTCCAGCCGAAGAAGAGCCAGCTCCACAGTGCGTTGACGGCCAGCTGCACCAGATAGAGCACCAGCGCGGGTCGTGCCCCACGCCAGCCACGTTCGCGCCAGGCCAGCCACGCGGCAATCGCCATCATGGCGTAAAGCAGCGTCCACACCGGGCCAAAGACGCTGGCCGGTGGTGCCCACCCGGGGAGGGCAAGGGTGGCGTAGAAGGTGGCCGCCGATGTGGATGCCCACGCGCCCAGGGCGGCCGCCGCGAAGGTGATCGTCACCCATCCCAGAAGACCGGAAATCTGTGAACTCCGCTTCATACCGTACAGCTCCCTGATGCGCATGCTCCCGTATACGCACAGAGGCCGCGAATGGATGCAGGCTGCGGGCCTTCTCAGTCTGAAGAGCCGGCGGTGCTCGTGCCTTGGCTTGCTGGCAGCAGGGAAGGCTGTTGATCAAACCACTCACATGCCTTGGACAGATGCCATTGGCGCCGGTCACCGTCCAGCTCGATGCCCGCACCCAGCAGTCCCCAGCGCAGGTAGAGATCGCCGCGTTTGCGCTGTTCCAGAAGATCCAGCCGCGCGCGTACCGACAGGCGATCATTCTCGGCCTGCAGTCCATCGATGATCAGATGGCCCGGGCGCCAGCGCAGCGTCGCCCGTGCCTGCACCTGGCCGGAATCCAACAGCGACAGGGTCCAGCGCGGGTAGTCGGTACGCTCTGCGAACAGTGCAAGCAACGGCCGGGCATCGCTGAGATCCAGATCCGTGGTGGCATCGACCTGGAAGGGCGACTGCGCGTCGATGCGGCCACGCTTGAAGGCCACGCGACCTTTCCATGCGCTTGCCCGCTCTGCGCCCGCCACCTGCACATTGCGAAGTTCGACGGTGGTGCCGGACAGATCGAAATGACGCTGATTGAAGTCACCGCGGCGCAGTGTTGCCTTCACGTCGATGTCGCCGCCCATGTCCAGCCCTGCCACCTTGGCACTGGCATTGCGCCCCAGCAGCCGGGCAGTGCCATGGCCGACTCGTCCATCGGTGTCGAGCGTGGCATCGCCGCTCAGGCTGCCGGTGCCACGGAGCAGCCGCACCTGTGGCGAGCCGAGGTAACGGTTGTAGGCGGCCAGGTCGGGAATGGTTGCCTGGCTGAATCGAAGGTGCGCGCGGACACCCTTGCGCAGCTCCTGCAGGCGACCGTCGCCGCTCAGGTCCAGGGCCAGATCACGGCCGTCGAACAGGCGCACATCCTTGGCATCGGTTGGCCGTGCAGTGAATCGTGGCAGCCGGACAGCCAGCTGTGCCTGGCTGGGGCTGCCGGCCTTCAGTTCGCCATGGGCGCTGGCCGTGCCGGCCAGGCGTACGCCGGCGACTTCGGCCACGGCTTCGGCGGCCGGAATGTCCACGGTGCTGCCTTCGATCAGTTCGCCGTTGCGCACGCGCAGGTCCGCCTTCAGCGTGCCGCCGCCGTCCAGCTGCAGCCACGGCTTGCGAACGAACAGGGCAGGGATCCAGTTGAGCGAAGTGAACGTCCATTCGCCGCGCACGGTACCAGAGCTGCGTTCCAGCAGCTGGGCGGGCTGCTGGAAGGGGATGTCCCGGCCACGGAAGCGCAGATCCGCATCCACTTCACTGCCTGAGCCGGGCTTGGGCGGCAGGCGGGCCTGCAGGCGCAGGTCGTTGGACACATTGAGCTGCAGGGCCAGCACGCCGCGATTGGGGGCACCATCACCCAGGTAGAGCGGCACCTGCCAGATGGCGCGGTCCCCGGGCTGCAGCTGGCCGTCAATCAGGTGCAGCGCCAGCTGCAGGCGTCCGGGCACGGGCGCGCTGGAGATCTTCGGCGTTGTGGCATCCGTGTCCATGCGCAGGCCCTGGCTGCGGGCGTCGACATCGAGCTGGGCATGCAGCAACTTCAACTTGGCCAGACCGGGCGCCTGGTCCCGATAGTGGCGCGGATAGCTGAAGCGCGCGGTGAGATCCATGTCGCCCAACAGCTGCACGCCGTCAAAACTGGTGTCCGCATCGCTGAACGCCACCTCGGATTCGAAGAGCTCCGACGGCCCGCCGCGCAGCTGCTTGAGGAAGCCCACCGTACCCCGGCCCTTGCCAATGATCAGCAACTTGCCAAAGCGTGCGCTGCGGATGCTGTCGCTGTGGATGGCATCGAAACGGAGCGTCCAGCCGCGGTCGCTGCGCGGCGGTGGCGGGATGGCTTCTTCGACGCGGCTGATTTCGGCGGAAACCCCCGTCGCCTGCAAGCGCGGAACCCGTACCTCGCGCTGGAACAGGGGCAGCACCGCCAACCGGGCGCTGGCGCGCTCGGCATGCAGCACGTAGACCGTGTGGTTCACGTGGCCGCGCATGTGCACGTTCCAGGCGATGACATGGCCGGGCAGCAGCGTGATGGCCGGGCCGGTGGTCATCACGAACTTGTGCGGCTTGCGGTTGGTGACCTGATCGAACAGCGGGGTATTGAGGAAGATGTTGCCGGCCAGCAGGTACAGCAGGTAGATGCCCAGCAGGACGTACGCGGGAACGCGCCACCGTCGAAGCCGGTGCGGGATGTGCACGGAAACAGGAGACATCTACTGCTCTGAGGGCCGGAATTTCCACAACTATTGCGAAGCCGATGGCGGTGGCGCGTGAAGCAGCTACGGGGCAGGCGCTGGATTCTGGTAGTGTCCGGCCTGGTCACGACCACAGATCTGCAGGAGACGCATGGAGATCCGGCCCGCCCGTGCAGGCGATTTCGACGCGATGTGGGGCATGTTCAAGACGGCCATTGCGGCGCAGGATGCGCTGCCCTTTGCTGGCTCTTTCGCTGTCGAGACGTTTCGCACGCATTGGTTCCAGGCCCAGGCACCTCATGTAGCTGTGCTGGAGGGCCGGGTTGTGGGCATGTACAAGATGGGCCCGAATTTCCCTGACCTTGGGGCGCATGTGGCCAGCGCCACGTATGTGGTGGATGCACCGGCACAAGGGCAAGGTGTGGGCCGGGCCCTGGTGGAACACAGCCTGGAGCGGGCGAGGGCGGAAGGATTCCTGGCCATGCAGTTCAATTACGTGGTCAGTACCAATGCCCCGGCCGTGGCGCTGTACCGGAAGCTGGGGTTCGATGTGGTGGGAACGCTACCGAAGGCGTTCCGGCATGGGACGCTGGGCTTGGTGGATGTCTTTGTGATGCACAGGTTCCTGTGATGCGATGCATTGGTCGCACGTGGTCGGCGATATCCAGCCGAGGCTGGCCGCACAATTCCTGAGGATGTCCCTTGAATCCATTGGTACAGTTTTTGCTGAGTCTGCTGGCGGGCGCGTTCCTCTTTCTGTTGGCTGCGGGGCACGACTACTGGAAGCGCCTGCGTTGGCTCTTCGGATGGGATCCCAATCTGGGCCATGAATCTGCAGACAAGCTCATTTCCATCGCCAACAGGACGGTGCTGGTGACGGCCGCCTTGCTGTTGGTCTGGGCGGTGACAGGCCCATCCCCGTACCGGAGGAACTGGGAGATGGAGGTTTGGGGTTTGGCGGCCGGCACGTTGATTGCGTATGTGGCGCTCATCCTCAGCGCATCGACGCGGGCCCGCGCCTAGATGGCATGGAGCTCGCCGGCATGGAACGAGCCGAATAGCGTGACGCGTCACGACCAGTGAGTGGCTACGGCTGGGGTGCCAGAACGCGCTCCTGAGGCCTCGGTCGTTGGTGCCGAATCGGCGAAAGCGCTCTTGCCAGGCTGGCGTGCAGCCACGGCAAGATCAGCGGCAAACTACGCCCGCAAAGCCGTCTTTACCGGCCACTGTCAGATCCGCAAGATCCTTTGCCATTCCTGCAGAGGTTGGGGGAAGCCCAAAGGGCGGTTGGCGGTGATCGAATCACTGACAATCAGGCCGGCGCCTGTGGATCAGGGGCGTGACTGGTGAAGCCTGGCTCGGACAATGGCGCAATGAACATAATATACATTATGCGAAATTATGGATTACCCGAATGTGGGCCTTTATGGGCTCCGCTTGGCACTTGCCTCCCTCCTGGCTCCCCCGACAAGGATGAGCTTGCAGCATGATCGAGATCGATCCGCATCACCGAACTGACCTAACCGGCCCTTGGCCGGTCTCGTCTTCCAAGCTGGGCACATGTTCACCCCTTAAGGTCACCAGCTGGAGCCCTGCGATATGGCCTGGTGGTCTCTGACCTGCAACATTGCGCGGGAATGGCGGCTGATGATGGCCGAGGCTCGCACAGGCTTGGCGGCACGATCGGCTCCGGCCTCTACGGGATCCGCCTCGGCGAAATCCAGCGTGATCTACCTTGCCGAAGTCCTCAGAATTCGCCGAGAACGGCGATTGGGCGTCGGTGATCTAAACCTCCATGTGGTCTACATGATCCGTGGGCCGAGGCCTCGCCAGCGCGCGTGAAGCGCTTCCGTAGGGGCTGGGCCGGATCGATACTTAACGCCAGTCTTAGTGACGCATTTGCTCAGTTGTTGAGTCTGTCAAGACGCGCTGTATGCCAGCACCAGAATGCCTGCTGAGATCCACATCTTCATTCCTTCTTGCCGCCCCGCTCCATGAGTCGCTGCTCCTTATCAATTACAAGTTTCACCAATTCCTGAAGGTAGCGGAAAAGACCACTCTCGTCTGAGTTCAGGCGACTCTTTCCGCGATGAACAATCTTTGACCGGATACGATATATGTCGCGAAAAGCACTAACTATGTTTGATCGTCCCTCTGGCGAGGTCGCGATAAGGTAGGCACATCGATTGGCGATAAGGGTGCCCAAGCTGACATTTGCATCAGCATCCTCATCTCCGAGCAGAATTTCCAAGGCCACCGTCGCCTGCACGTAGCTGAGCAGCTTGTCACGGCCGCAGTAGCTGTCGAAAAGCCAGCGCGCAGAAAGCTTGATGTTCTTGCTCTCCTTTGATCGAAGAATCAGGCTGACGCGATCCAATTTTTCAAGGACGGCGCTGGACTCTCGACCAAGATCCCATGCTAGGCCGAGGCATTGGATGCCCTTCTGTTGATGATCTTCCAGAGCGAAGAAGCCTGATCCTGGTACATCTTCGCGAGACTGTCGATACACGATCAACTGAGTAGATTGGGGCGCCTCACCAAGGGTGCCCCCGGCACCGGCCGAGAAGAGCCCAAGGGCAATGCCTAGGCCAAGAAAAGCGAACATGTCATCGCGTGCGGAAAGAATGGGCTCAGTCGCGGATATCCTGAAATAGCCTTCGACCTTAACGACAAGGTATGCGGCGTCTTTATCCCAGAGCGATGTTTGACGTGTCCCGGAGAACGCGCCTAACAGTGTTGAGCTTGTCAGCGCTGAGAGGGAAAGTTGGTTGGTTGGTTTGGGGTACGGATCTTCGAGATCCGCCCCAAGGACCAGTCGATGGCGATCGGAAAGCGCGAGCCCCCCGCGATGGGCCACCAAGATTTGGTAAAGGCCATCGGGCAGGCGAAGGCAAACCTCATAGCTCCAAGGCAGTGAGCAAAACTGCCTAACAAGCTCCGTTGCTACTTGCCTCGTGTCTTCGGTTCCCTCAAAGGCAGAAAGCGGCATCTCACGTGCATTGACGTCAAAGGTGGTCCCTCTGAAAAGCCGTTGGATTTCGCCAGAAATGAATGTGGAAAATGGCTGGTCGCCGATGTATAGGCGCAACTCTTCCGCCAAAGCACCTTTGCTTGGCAGGCTTCGGTCAATGCTGCCGAGGCCTGGCATTGATGAAGTCATGACGGCGACGTTACCAAAGACCGTTGCTTGGTCCAGCTCCGTAGTCAAGCGATCAACAAGTCGCGCCGTTAGGCGCGGATCAATGGCAATTGGCATGATCCCCCGCACGGCCCCCCCAAGGTCGCCGGATTTTACCCCTCTCGCTAGGACTTCCGCCATCTACTGGCGTTAGAGCGAGAAACTTGGCGGGCAATGTTTGGATTCTGGGAACGTCCCATCGGGCGATCACCGACATGCACCAGCGCGCTTCCGTTCGCGTTAGACGTGCCCTGCTCGCCACTGACGCGGACGCCGGCGCCGGCGCCGGTCTCACTCTCCCTGCGGTCGGAAGGACCGCGCCCGTGCTGGCGTCGTCTAGGCGATAGAGATGCGAATCGACGTCTTGGCACTAGCCTAGCCATCGCACCAGTGCTTAGCTAAGCTCCTATTTATCTTTGTTGACCGCGCCTCATAGACCCAGCAATCGCCAAATCGCCTGCTTCTTCGCTTGGTATGCGTCTTCGATGAACTCTTTGTAGTCGTCCGACTCTGTATCGTCGAAGCGGCTTAGCTCATCGCGATTGAGTTGCCTCACCCAGCTATCGTTCGTTTCCCGATGCTCATCCAGGACGCGCAGCTGAGCCAAGTGCTTGTCGAGGTCTAGGCTAGGCTGGCTGGAATAACCCGACTCTATGCGTCGGTTGAGCACAGTCTGCAGCTGAAAGTGGCCGGCTTCTGTGGACGTCGTGCCATTGCGCACGTATACCGCGCTAGTCCGTAGGCCCTCCCCGTCCCTCAAGGCTAGGAACGGCAGGAGTTTGGGCTCTTCTTCCACCAGCAGCACTTGGAACGACTTACCCACCAAGGTTTCGTACTCTGCCGCGCCGAAGGAAAAATCAAGAATCTCATACTCAAGCGACTTGGGTAGATAGCTGCTGAGCGGCGGGATCAGCTGCGCCTTGTCCTTGAGGATCGGCAAGCCGCTCGGGATCAGATTGCCGTCGGCTTGTTGCGATACGCCCACGACGAGCGCACCACCGCCAGAATTCGCCAAGGCTAAAATGTGGCGGGCGAGCTTTGGCAGCGCAGGCCAATCAGCCTTGAAGTCCAGATAATCAGTTTCGCCGATGTTGCGACGAAGCAGGTCACGCAGCGCCTCACGGGTTGGCGCTGTAAAGAACCGGGCAAAGGTTTCGTGTTGTTCTTTTAGAATTGTCATCTAGGGTTAATTCCAGGTGCGAACCGAGTATCCGGCCTGCTTGGTCAAGGTGATCTGAAGACTCATCTTGCCCCACTCGAGAGAGTGATTTCGCTAGTGAGACTAGGGCTTTCGCCTCTCAGCTACTGCGTCAGGGCTGTGCCCGTCCCCCTGCCGTTGACGAGACTTGAATATCGATCGAATCTTCAGTGGGTGACCACAGCGGAGACCGTCACCGATTGCCTTCGCTTGAATCTATTGTTGGTCCGTACTCGGATTCACAGGGTCGATTTGACCCTTACGAATAAGGCTATTGAGCAGCAATATTGCTACTTGCCGCTCGCTAAGCCCTCCGATTTGAGTGGATTCTTGGCCGCGTTCTCCGTAAACAGTGATGAGGCCTTGATCTACAAAATACTCAGCCACATAGGTCTCTTCTGAGCGCTCAATCTTGATCGTTCCCACAAATCACCATGATCTACTTGATTTTTCTGACCCCAATGGGCGGAAGTTAGGGACGCCCCATGCATCACCTTTCATCAGTGCAGTCCCGCCACATAGTGGCATGCAGCGCTCCGTCCTGCAGAACTCACCCTATTAACGTGACGCGTCACACCCTATCGCCCCACCCCATTGGCGCCCCACCCCACCCCCACTATAGTTCCACCCCTCACAAGGACGAGACGGCACACATGCCCTATATCGGAATCGGACTCCATGTACTGGCGGCCATCTACTTCGCGGTGCACGCCATCCGCTCTGGCCAGAGCCTTTACTGGCTCATCCTGCTCTTTTCATTCCCGCTGCTCGGCAGTGTCGTCTACTTCCTGGCGATCTACTTCCCGGAAGCCCGTAATTCGCGGGGCGCCCGTCAGGCCATCCGCTCCGCCAAGCAGTTGATGGACCCAGACGAGGACCTGCGCAACGCCCGCGCGGAGCTGTCGCGAACGCCCACCGTGCAGAATCGGGTTCGCCTGGGCATGACGCTGCTGGATGCCGGCCAGGCCGAGGAAGCCAGGAGCCTGCTTGAACAGGCAGCCAGCTCGCCGCTGGGCGACGATGCCTACATCCTGACCGGCCTTGCCCGTGCCCGCCTCGAGTCCGGGCACGCTGCGCTTGCGGTGGAGACGCTGGACGGCCTCTTCGCACGCCACCCGGACGTGCGCCGCAAACCGGAACAGACCTTGCTGTACGCGCAGGCATTGGCAACCGCGCAAGCCCCCGGAGCCCGCGCCGCATTCGAGCGCTCGGTGGAGTGCGGAAACGATGCGGCCGCTCGCTGCCTCTACGCCGAATGGCTGATGGCGCAGCCGCAACCCGACGATCGCGAGCAGGCCCGCAGCCTGTTCGCCAGCATCATCGACGATGCCCAGCATTGGTCGCGCCACGCACGGAGCCACAATGCCACATGGCTGGAGCGGACTAAGGCCGCGTTGAAGGGCTACTGACGCCTGACGGCCTTTGGCAAACCTGTCGCATCCGCCTCGCTCACAGCCTCGCCGGGCGGATGCCGACAGTCGGCAGACTTGCACCACCGACATCGCCGATAGCATTGCAGCGCAAGGCTCCAGCTTCATTGCGCCATATGCAACGATTCTGAAAATGTTGAAAGTGGTGACGTCATCGGCCTTACTGCATTGGCATCGCACGCAACCGGGCGTATTCCTTTTCGCGCCGCCAATACATCGGTGGTCGGGGCTCGAAATCCCGGTAACGCGACTGTAGTTTGCGCTTGCCAGCCGGTACCACGCTTTGTGGTGCCGGCTGGCAATCCGTCGGCCGGCTATGGCGGGCGGTGCGTGGGGGCCTCGTGCCCACCGGGCCTAGTCGCGTACCGGATTTCGAGCCACGCATCGTCCGCCACCTTTATCGGTGGCGGCTTCTGCATGCACGCAAGGAGCCCCGCCATGACCCAGACCCACTCCCCTGCCCCGCATCCGATCCACGACGCGTCTGCGAACAGCCCCGCGCTGGATCCGAACACCCTCATTGCCCTGCTGCACAGCATCGGCGCCGGCGCCGCCTCCGATGGCCAGCCGTGGCCGGAACGCCATCAGATGCCAGGTCGACGCATCGCCTTGGCAGATACCGATTGCTCGCTGGCCGGCCTTCGGGTGGTGCTGGAGATCCTGCTGGCCGCGCAGCGCGCCCGCGAGAACGGCGAGCTGGAGCAGTACGTTGGCCCGCGCGTGATGGAAGGGCTGATCATGGCCGGAATCGGCCTTACCGCACACGCCAGTACCCGACTGCATCCGGAGGGTTGAGTGGCCTGGTGGCGCTGGGCGGCCACCGCGCTCTGTCTTGTGATGGTGGTTGCGGCACAGACGCTGTGGCCGGCGCCGCCGGTGCACTCGCCTGTCGCGTTCCAAAGCATCACCGACCATCGATTCTCACAACTGCGGCGCCAAGCCGTGCAGTTCGTGGAGGCTCGACCACGACAGGGCTTCCAGTTCGTCGAGCGGCATCAAAACGCCGGATTCCAGATTCACTGTGGAGGCGTTCCAGTGTTGTGGCTGGAGAGGCGCTCGCACCATCTGCTGTTGCAGGCCTCACTGGACGCGAAGCAGCGGGCGCCCGCCGTTGTGCGGTTGCGGGCGCTCCTCCAATGGCAGTTGGAGCCGTTGGATTACCTGGAGCAGGTTCTGGCTGGCGTGCCGGAGCCTGTTCTGTTGGATCGGGTGCTGCAGATTCTTGCTGGTGATGTGCCTGATGGGGCGCGATGTGGCGTGCCGTAGTCGAGCATGGCTCGACTCTACAGGGCTGCGGGCAGCGAGGGTTCGGGCTCCAGCTCTGCCGCTCGTCACCTGCGCGACAGGCATTGGCCTAGTGATCATGCGAGTCACCTCCCGGCATCGATCCAGCCCGCATCGCGCGCACGCGCAAGATCTTCTGGCGTATCGATATCCAGGCCCAGTTCCGGTGCCTGTAGGACATGCACCGTATCGACAGGAAGTTGCCTCAAGCGCGCTCCGAAGCCGCGGTCACCGGTTGCACCCGCAGAGTTGAACCATGCACGCGGCACTACTGCGGGAACGCCAAGCACATTTCCGTGGCGGGTGCCCGCGCACGTTGACGCTGCGGCGCGGGCACCGGAAAGCAGCGCCTGCAGATGGGAGCGCTCGATTGCGGGCTGGTCGCATGCCACGACCATCACCGCGGTCACGGTGGGCAGCAGGTGTGCGCCGGCAACCTGCAGACTGCTCGCCAGGCCGCGTTCCCAGTGGTGGTTGGTTACCGGAGTGGCCTCCAGCCCGGCAATGCTGGATGTCACGGCCTGTGCGTTCGCGCCCACCACGACCAGGACCTGCGCTGGCGCGAGCTCCCGCGCCAACCGCACCACGCGATGTACCAGGGTTTCGCCCTGCCGGGTCAGAAGCTGCTTGGGCTGGCCAAGTCGGGTGCTCCCGCCGGCAGCCAGCACGACGACCGCATGCGCGTCAGTCACCTGCCGTGCGCGCTTCGCCATTGCTGCAGCTGCGCGGCGATGCTGAGCGAAATCGCCTCTGGCCCTCGGCCGCCGATGTTCAGGCCGACCGGTGATCGAAGTCTCGGGGAAAGGCGGAGGCGCTGATCCGGTGTCAGCAGCTTGAACAGGTCCTCGCGCCTTCGACGCGGACCCAGCAGTCCAATGAAGCCAACCTCGGTATCAGCCAGGGCCACCAGCGCCTCCCGGTCCAGTTCGAAATCGTGATGCATCACCAGTACCGCGTCGCACGGGTCGGCATGGAGGGCCTCGGCCGGGCTGGTCTGAAGATGCGCATCCGCGCACTGCCCGGCTGAGGCCCAGCGCGCTCGTCGTTCGGCCACGCTGACCCGCCACCCCAGGCCCCGCAGCAACGGAACCAGGAAGGGCGTTTCGGGACCGCCCCCCAACACCAGGGCCCGCGGAAGGCGGGGCAACGGCAACCGCCATGCGCCCTCGCCAAAGGATTGCGCCCCCTCCATCGGATGCAGCTGCCATGCCTGCTCGCGATGGCCGGCGCGGAAGACGACCTGGCCCGACGTGCGAAGGTCGCGCTGGAGTGACACGCCCTCGCGCAGCCAGACCTCGATGACGTCGTCGATGCCGGCCATGGCACGCAATGGCAGGAGCGCAATCCGCAGCCGGCCGCGGCACCCGAGCGCGGACCCACTCAACAGGTCGTCGTCACTGCGGGTGTCGATCTCGATCCAGTCGACCCGCCCTGCCGCGCTCACCTGCTCCGCGCGTCGCGCGAGCTCGGGCTCCAGGCATCCGCCGCTGAGCCAGCCGACCTGGCTGCCGTTGCAGAACAGCACCATGTCGCCGGCACCGGCGTAGGTGGAGCCATCGGTTTCCAGCACCAGCGCGAGCACGGCGTGCTCCCCCGCGCGCACGCGCGTCAAGGCCGTCTCGAGTACGCCGCGCGGGCTGCCTTTGGCGAGGAAGCCCGGCGCTGCGGACAGGTCCTCGGCAAGATCGCCGGGCTCCCCTCCGCCCGCGGCGGAGGCCTCCAGAGTGGGCGAGGCTGCGGGTCGGTCCATGCGCAAGGGTCAGCCCACGTCAGGCAAGCCGGGCAGCAGCTTGTCCAGGGTAATGGGATAGTTGCGCACGCGCACGCCGGTTGCGTTGTAGACCGCATTGGCGATCGCGGCGCCGACCCCACAGATGCCCAGTTCACCCACACCCTTGGCCTTCATCGGCGAGATCACCGCATCCAGCGTGTCGAGGAAGACCACTTCCTGGTACGGGATGTCGGCATGCACGGGAACCTCGTAGCCGGCCAGGTCGTGGTTGATGAACAAGCCAAGCCGTTTGTCGACCACCAGCTCCTCCATGAGGGTCGCGCCCGCACCCATCACCATCCCGCCGATGACCTGGCTGCGTGCGGAGAGCGGATTAAGGATCCGGCCGCCATCGCATACGGCAAGCATGCGGCGGATGCGCGTCTCTCCCGTGTAGGCATGCACGGCGACCTCGCAGAAATGCCCTGCATAGGTGCCGACGTCGTAGCCTTGTTTGAAGTCGCCGAAGGCAATGCCGTCCTCCGCCGACAGTGTCCCCGCCTCCGCCAGCTTGATGGTCCGCCCACCCGCCTGGATGTGGCCATTGGCGAAGTCTGCGGTGTCGCCGTCGAAGCCCAGTTTCTCGCCCACCTTGCGGCGCAGGCTGACGCACGCCGCGTACACGCCTGCGGTGGAGCTTGCCGCGCCCCACTGGCCGCCGGAACCGGCGGAGGCGGGATGACGGGAGTCGCCGAGGGTCACCTGGACCCGGTCCAGCGGCACGCCCATGGTCTCGGCTGCCGTCTGCGCGATGATCGTGTAGGAGCCGGTGCCGATGTCGGTCATGTCGGTCTCGACAATCACCCCGCCCTGGCCGTCAAGCCGGACCCGCGCCGCCGACTTCATCGTCGGTGCGCCGCGATAGCCCGCAGACACGCCCATGCCGACCAGCCAGTCCCCTTCCCTGACCTGCGCCGGCCTGGGGTTGCGCTTGTTCCAGTTGAAGCGCTCCGCGCCTTCGCGCAGGCAGCGCACCAGGTTGCGGTCGGAAAACTTCTTGGACGGATCGCCGGGCACGACCTCGGGCTCGTTGAGGATGCGGAACGCGATCGGGTCGAGGCCCAGCTTCTCGGCCATTTCATCCATCGCCACCTCCAGCGCCATGTGGCCCGGTGCTTCGCCCGGTGCGCGCATCGCATTGCCTTCGGGCATGTCGAGCGTGGCGATGTAGTTGGCCACCAGGCGGTTGGCGCCCGCATAGAGCTTGGGCGTCTGCAGGGTGCCGTTTTCGCCGTCCTCGCCGTTGATGTTGCCCGACCAGTTCTCATGGGCGATGGCGGAGATCCGGCCATCCTTTCCGCAGCCGATCCGCACGCGCTGGAGGGTGGCGTGCCGGTGCGTGGTGTTGTTGGGCATCAACGGGCGCTGCAGCGCGATCTTCACCGGTCGCCCGACCTGCTTGGCCGCCAACGCGGCCAGAACCGCGTCGGCACGGATGAACAGCTTGCCGCCGAAGCCGCCGCCGATATAGGGCGAGTCCACGCGCACCTTGGCAGGATCGATGCCGAGGATCGCCGCCATGCCCTGCCTGGCCCAGTCGATCATCTGGTTCGCCGTCCACAACGTGAGCGTGTCACCCTCCCAGGCGGCGATGGTGGCGTGCGGCTCCATCATCGAATGACTTTCGTCGGAGGTGTGGTACGTTTCGTCGAGCTTGACCGCCGCGCTCGCGTAAGCGGTGTCGAAATCGCCGAGCGTCTGCCGGTCGGGCTTGCCGCCGCGCCCCTTTGCCAGCGGCGCGGACGGTGCCAGGGCCGGGAAATCGAAGCGGCCCTTGCTACGCTCGTAGCGGGTGCGGATCAGCGCTGCGGCGGCGCGGGCCTGCTCGAAGGTCTCTGCCACCACGCAGGCGATGGCCTGGTGGTAGTGGGCCACGTCGGGTCCGCCGAACAGCGGTGCATTGTTCCAGTTCGATGTGCCGACCGGCTTGGTTTCCGGTGCGGTGATGACCGCCAGTACGCCGGGCGCGGCACGTGCGCGGGAGGCATCCATCGAAATGATGCGCCCCTTGCCGATGCCCGCACCGACGATGTAGCCGTAGGCCTGGTTCGGCGCCACGTCATGGCGCTCGTAGGCATAGGGGGCGGTGCCGGTGGTCTTGCGTGGACCGTCGATGCGCGGCGTCGACTTGCCGACGACCTTGGCCTTGTCGAACAGGTTGTCGCCGGCGGGGGCGTTGAATTCAAGGGGCATCAGCGCTCTCCTTCCACCAGCACCGCTGCGAGGGTGCGCTCGGCGAGCGCGATCTTGAACGCGTTCTCCGGCGTCGGACGGGCACCGGCGAACACCTGCCGGGTCGCGGCCTTCACGCCGTCGCGCAGCAGGGGTTCGGCTGCCTCGACGCGCCACGGCTTCGGCGCGACCCCACCGAAGGCGAACCGCGCCGAGCCGTCACGCTGCACGACCGCGGCGACCGACACCAGTGCGAACGCATAGGACGCGCGGTCCCGTACCTTGTGGTACACGTGCCGACCGCCCAGGGGCTCCGGCAGCGTGACGTGGGTGATCAGCTCACCGCGCTGCAGCACGTTGTCCTGCTGCGGCCTGTCGCCGGGGGAACGATGGAAATCGGCAATCGGGATGCTGCGCGTACTGCCGTCACCCCTGACGGTCTGGATCGAGGCGTCCAGCACCCGCAGGGCCACCGCCATGTCGCCCGGATAGGTCGCGATGCAGCTGTCCGAGGTGCCGATCACGCCCATCTGCCGGGAGAACCCCTCGAGTGCGCCGCAGCCGGATCCGGGCAGGCGCTTGTTGCAGGGCAGATTGGGGTCGTAGAAATACGGACAGCGCGTGCGCTGCAGCAGGTTGCCGCCGGTGGTGGCTTTGTTGCGCAACTGCCCGGAAGCGCCTGCCACGATCGCGCGGGTCAGCACCGCGTAGTCGCGGCGCACGCGCTCATGCGAGGCCAGCGCGGTGTTGGTGACCAGCGTGCCGATGCGCAGGCCACCCTCGTCGGTGGGTTCGATCCTGTCCAGGCCAATGTCCTGCACATCGACCAGGTGCGCTGGCGTCTCGACCTCCAGCTTCATCAGGTCGAGCAGGTTGGTCCCTCCGGCCAGGAACTTCGCGCCCTCGGTACCGGCGACGGCCCTGGCGGCCTCGGCCGGGGATTTCGCGCGCTCGTAACTGAAGGCCCTCATGAGCGCCTCCCTGCAGAGGTGACGCCAGCGACCTCTGCCATCGCCTCGGCAATGTTGGAATAGGCGCCACAGCGGCAGAGGTTGCCGCTCATGCGTTCGCGCATTTCCATGTTGGTGGCCTGGGGCCGTGCGCTGACATCCGCCTGCACATGGCTGGGCACACCCCGCTTGATCTCGTCCAGTACCGCCACCGCCGAACAGATCTGCCCCGGCGTGCAGTACCCGCACTGGTAGCCATCATGCTTGATGAAAGCGGCCTGCATCGGATGCAGGTCATCGGGAGTTCCGAGGCCTTCGATGGTGGTGATAGCATCGCCCTGGTGCTGCACCGCCAGGCTGAGGCAGGCATTGATGCGCTCACCGTTGACCAGCACGGTACAGGCACCGCATTGACCGTGGTCGCAGCCCTTCTTGGTGCCGGTCAGCTTCAGATGTTCGCGCAGGGCATCGAGCAGCGTGGTCCGGGTGTCGAGCTCAAGCTCCCGCCGCTCGCCGTTGACGGTCAAGGCCACCGTGCTGATGACCGGCGGCCTGGGCGGCGGGGGCGTCGCCAGTTCGGCGGCGAGCGATGATGCCCCCGGTGCGGCGGACATCGCCACGGTCGTGACGCCGCCGGCGATCACCTGGCGACGCGTCAACTTCATTCCTTCATCACAACTTGGCACAGTGACCTCCTGGCGTTCGGGGAAACCCCGTGGCTGGATGGACGCGCTCACACTACCGAAGGGCTACTATGCCCCTCTGCGGGGTACAGACCTGTGAAGTCGGCGAAATGTGCGAACATGATGCAGCAAGCCCGAAGAAATCGGCTGCATCCAGCCACAGCGCGGCACTCTTGAGCCATGCGTATGCCTCACTGGATGACTCACAGTCCTCTTTGTCCCTCAGCATGAGGAACATGATGGCCCGACGCTACAAAGGCGTTCGCTGGGAGGGCTCGGGTTCGTGGATGGAGCCCTCCAACAAGGCAACGTAGGTATCAAGCCTGGTGCGAAGGCCGATCAGCATCCAGCCCAGCATGTACAGCAGCACCATGGCGAAGATCAGTAGTGCACCCAGCGGGCCAACATCGAAAGCGCCCGCCCAGTCGCCCCATTTCCATCCGCGGAACTGCAGGTAGAGGGCAATCAACAGCGGGAATGGTCCCAGCCGCTGCAGGCCGCCATACATCATGCCCATGCGCTCAATCATGTTTGTGCGCAAGGTGCTGACGAACTTGAGTCGCCGCTCGCGCTGGACGCGCGGGAATCCGCGAAGCTCGGTCACCACCGCTTGCCAGTGAGCGAAGTCTTCATCCATCTCCCGGGCGTGCGAGAGCCGCGGCTGTCTGAACTGGCGAATGCCCCTGCGGGCGGCCAGTACGCCACCGACAATGAACCCTCCTACTTCGATTGCCAAGCAGGCAACAACCACCTGGAGCACTACCCCAAGAGGCAACCATCGATCCGGAAGCTGACCCATGAGAATGCCGATGATCGCCGCACCCACGCCGATGCGAAACGCCCACGTCTCCACCCTGCCCGCCTTGGGGTAGATGCTGTGCTCAACCAGTCCCTGCACCCGCTGGTAGAGCCAGTGGAATGTCAGTTCCTGCGAATCGGTCTTTGCCGGCGGATCGAATCCGCCCCCTGCCTGCATGTCCATTGCATCCCCTGCCCCACCGGCCAGGTTGCCGGCGCCACCATCGTAGCCGAGCTGGGTTGTGGCGGAATACGGCCTAGCCGTGTAATCGTCAGGGCCAGGACCTTCCCGGAGTCGAGCATGGCTCGATTCTACAGAGGCGGAGCCTGCGGGCCGACCCGAACATGCACCACATGGCTGACGCCGCGATGGAACATCTTGGCGTATGGGCAGACGCGTTCGGTGTTGCGAACGAGTTCGCAGGCCAGGTTCTCATCCATGCCGGGAAGATGTACCACGATCTCGGCCGACAGCAGGTACAGCCCATCTGCCGGATCACGGGCGAAGGTGACCGCCACTTCGATGCTGGGGTTGTGCAGCAGCAGGCCGGCACGCGCGGCCACCAGCACCATGGCACCGTGGAAGCAGCCAGCGTAGCTTGCGGCCAGCAGCTGCTCGGGATTGGCGCCGCCGCCAGGCCCGCCGAGTTCCGGCGGCAGGCGCAGGTCCACCGCCAGTGCACCGTCGTCCGACCGCACGACGCCGGACGCCCGCCCGTGCTGGGCCTGGCCACCGCTCACCCGCACGCGGCCGGTGTACAGCGGCTTCACGTCGTCGCCCTGGTAACGGTCCAGCATGGCGGGCGAAGGAGGCTTCAGCTCGGTCATTGCGCGGCTCCATCAAGCGCAGCTGCGGCAGGCGATCGATTCGCCGCTCAGGCAGGCTGCCGCTGCAACAGGCCGGACTGCTGCAGCCAGGCGTCGAAATCGACCTGCCCCAGCCACGCGTGTCCGACCGGCACCAGCGTGTCGATCTGCAGCGGCGCGCCGAAGTACAGCGCCTGGGCATCCGCAACGACCTGCCGGGAATCACCCGTCATTTGCAGATACTGCCTGGCCAGATCCGCCATCGCGCTACGCTGCGGCCCGGCGATTTCCAGCACGCCATTGGCCGGCGGCTGCTGCGCGATGCGTGCCACCGCTTCGGCAACATCCTCGGCGGCAATCGGCTGCACGTCGGCGGCCGGCAGCCGCAGGGTCTCCCCATCGCCGGCGGACTGGATGATGCCCGGCAAGAACTCGAAGAACTGCGTGGAATGGATGATGGTGTACGGCAGGCCCGAGTCGCGGATCAGCCGCTCCTGGGCGATCTTGCCGCGGAAATAGCCACTGGCTGCCAGCATGTCGGTGCCTACGACGGAAAGCGCAACGTGGTGATGTACGCCGGCACGGATAGCGGCCGCAAGTATGTTGTGGCCAGCGGTCACGAAGAACGAAAGCACTGCCGCATCTTCGAACGAGGGCGAGTTGGCCAGGTCCACCACCACGTCGACGCCGTCCATGGCGGCATCCAGACCTTCACCGGTCAGCACATCCACCCCGGTCGAGGGCGCTGCCACCACGACCTCATGCCCGGCTACGCGCAGGCGCTCCACCACCTTGCTGCCGATGCGGCCGGTACCACCGACGACGAGGAACTTCATTGCGTGTCTCCTGGTATGTAGAGGGGCTGCCGGGTGTGGCCGGGCGCAGGCATCGTAGGTGGCGCGGGCGCGAGGCAGTAGGTCCGTGACCGGCCGCGCACTGTTGCCCGGCACGCACCAGTACGCTCAGGCCCAGGCAGGCTGTGCGCCTGGCTTCAGAGGGGTGGCCTGCTGGCGTGCTTCCCAGTGCGAGATCACATCCAGTTCGAGCGCGCGTACCCGCTGCGTGCTGAAGTCGATGAAGGCCCGCACGCGCTTGGGCAGCTGGCGGCGGCTGAGGTAGCACAGGTAGTGGCCGCGATCGAGCGGCGCATGCCGATCCAGGCAGGTCACCACCCTGCCCGCCCACAGCGCTTCACGCACCTGATAGCTGGGCAGCTGGGCGATGCCCAGCCCGTCGATGACGGCCTGCAGGGCCAGGTCGGCATCGTTGAACACCAGTGCGGCCGGCGGCTGAAGGTGTACTTCGGCACCGTCGACACGGAATTCCCAGGGCTGCATGCGTCCGCCCGGCAGGCGCCGCCCGATGCAGTCATGCGTGGACAGCGCATCCACCGACGCGGGTAGGCCGTGCGCCTGCACGTACGCCGGTGATGCACATACGACCAGCTGCATCGGCACCAGCTGCTTGGCGATCACCTGGCTGTCTTCCAGCAGGCCATCGCGAAACGCCACGTCGATGCGGTCACCGGCCAGGTCGGGGGCCTGCTCGTCCAGCAGCAGTTCCACGGATACCTGCGGGTACTCGGCGCGGAATGCGGCCAGCAAGGGGGCGATCACCCGCCGGCCGAAGCCGTGGCTGGCACTGATGCGCAGGTGCCCGCGCGGCGGGCCCTCGCGCAGGTCGCGCATTTCCTCCAGCGCCTGCAGGATGCAGGTCACGCCCGGGCTGCAGCCCTCCAGGAACAGCTCGCCTTCCCGGGTGAGCGTGGTCGAGCGCGTGGTGCGCAGGAACAACCGCACGCCCAGCTGGCTTTCCAGCTTCTGCACGCTGCGGCTGACGGCCGAGCGGCCGATGCCGAGGCGGTCGGCCGCGCGCGCGAAACTGCCCTCGGACGCCACTGCAATGAAGGCCAGCACACCGGCGTAGCTGGTGGAGAAGGACGCATTGAGCGCATCGTGGCCGTCACTGGCCGCGCGGGGCGTTGCGGCATTCATGGGTGGCCTGGCTCCAGGCGGGCACGTTGTGCGTGCAGGTGGCTCCGCGCCAGCGCCAACCGTTGCCTGCACGTGGAAGGGTCGAGCCCCAGCAGGGGCACGATGTCCTCGAATCCGGCGCCCAGCACGTCGTGCAACAGCAGGATCGCGCGTGCGTCGGGCGGCAGTTCGCGCAATGCGGCGAGGAAGGCCTGCCAGACCTGTTCGCTGGCAGGGCGCGATGCGGTGCGCAGGTGCGATGAGGTGTCCATGCCCGGCAGACGGCCGAGCATCGGCCGCTGTGACAGGACATTGGTGTTTTTCATGCAACAGCGTGCGGCCCGGCCCCCGCCTACCGGCATTGCGAATGCAGGCCTAGCCTCGCTGTGCCCTTCACACGCTACAGGAACACACCATGACCGCACGCCTGGATTACGCCGCGCAATCCCCCGAACTGTTCAAGAAGCTCGGCCTGTACTCGCATGCCGCCCACACCGCCTCAATCGAAGGGGCCATCATTGATCTGGTCAACATCCGTGCATCGCAGCTCAACGGCTGTGGCTTCTGCCTGGACATGCACGTGAAGGAGGCCACCCTGCGTGGTGAGCGCCCGCTGCGCCTGCATCACCTGGCGGCATGGCGTGAATCAACGCTGTTCAGCCCGCGCGAGCGCGCCTGCCTGGCCTGGACCGAAGTACTGACCCAGCTGCCGGCGCAGGGGGTGCCCGACGAGCTGTACGCGCGCGTGCGCGGCCAGCTGTCCGATCAGGAAATTGTCGACCTCACCCACGCGGTGATGGCGATCAACGCCTGGAACCGCGCCAACGTTGCCTTCCGTACCACGCCCGGCACCCTGGATACGGCCTTTGGCCTGGACAAGGCCGGCCTGGCCTGATCCTTCCGCCGCTGCCACATGCTGCGGCCCTCCTCCACCGCTTTGGAGACCTGCCATGCGTCGCTCTGTTCTGGTCCTGTTTGCGCTGCTGCCACTGTGCGGCGCTGCCGCCACCCCGCCCTCTCCTGCGCCCCAGCCCTTGGTGCGCGAGGTGATGACCCGCGCCCTGCCGGAGCAGCACGGCAAGGAAGCGCTGATCCTTACCGTGGAGTACCCGCCGGGTGGCGCCGATCCTGTCCACCGCCACGATGCCCATGGCTTCGTCTACGTCCTGGAAGGACGGATCGTGATGGGTGTGGCCGGCGGCAAGGAAGTCACCCTTGGCCCGGGCGAGGCCTTCCATGAGGGCCCGGCCGATCTGCACACCGTAGGCCGCAACGCCAGCGCTACCGAGCCGGCAAAGTTCGTGGTGTTCCTGATCAAGGACATCGGCAAGCCGGCGGTGCTGCCGCCGCACTGATCGCACGTCCGGCGCTGGCACCAACGACAGGTTCCCGGGTGTCACAATCCGGGGACCTGTCCCGTCTACGCTGGCATGGACGAATCCACTGCGCTGTTCTCACGCCTCCGCCCACGCCTGTTCGGCGTGGCCTACCGCATGCTTGGGTCTTCGCACGAAGCCGAAGACGTGGTGCAGGATGTCTGGCTGCGCTGGCATGGCGCCGACCGGTCACAGATCGAGAATCCGGAAGCCTGGCTGGTGGCGGCCACCACCCGTCGCGCCATTGATGGCCTGCGCCTGGCACGGCATGCGCGCGAACACTATGTGGGCATGTGGTTGCCCGAGCCGCTGCTGACCGATGACGCCGCCACGCCCGAGTACGTGCTGGAAACCGCCAGCGATCTGTCGGTCGCCTTCCTCAGTGTGCTGGAACGGTTGGCCCCGGATGCGCGTGCGGCTTTCCTGCTGCACGATGTGTTCGATCAGGATTATGCGGTGGTCGCGCGCACACTGGACAAGACGGAAGCCGCTTGCCGGCAGATCGTGCATCGCGCACGCCAGCAGCTCAGGCAGGAGCGTCCGCGCTACAACGTCCCGCAGGACGTGCACCAGAAACTGCTGCGCCGCTTCGCCGAGGCTGCATCCAGTGGAGATTTCCGCACGATGAAGGCGTTGATGGCCGAATCGGCCGAGCTGGTGGGTGACGGCGGCGGTATCGTCACCAGCTTTCCCGGGCCGATGCTCGGCGGCGCACGCATTGCCCAGCTGCTGTATGCCCCGCACCTGCGGCGCAGCGCGCAATTGCGGATGGTGCCGGCCATGCTCAACGGACGGCTGGGACTGCTGCGCTATTTCGATGGCGTGCTGGAGGCGGCGATGGCCTTCGAGACCGATGGCGAGCGGATCACGCAGATCCTGGTGCAGCGCAACCCGCACAAGCTGCAGCGGTTGGCTCGCCCTACCGCCATCCAGTAGTTCCACGCCAGGTGTGGATGGCGTCCGTTGTCGGCCTCGTCCTTGCGGGATTCGAGCGGGGCGCCGATGCGCCCCGTCGAAAACCCCTGCTTGCGCTGTATCCGCAGGATCCGATCAGAAGTCCCAGAACACCGGCACCCAGCGGAACGTCTCGCCCTCCAGCGACACCCGGCCCACTGACGGGAACGGAAGATGCGTGGCCACCAGCATTTCGCCGGTGCCGGCCAGTTCCTTCAGCAGAGCGATGCGTACGCGTGCGGATTCCTCCGGGTCGTGCTCAAAACCGTTGTGCCAGTTCGGTTGGTCGAAGCCGACCGCGAACACGGCGTCACCGGCAAAGGTCAGGGCCTGCCCCGCGGACGCTACGCGCACTACGCAGTGGCCCGGGGTATGCCCACCGGTACGGCGGGCCGTTACGCCCGGCGCGATCTGCTGTTCGTTCTGGAAGGTATGCACATAGCTGCTGTACTCGGCCCAGAAGTGCTTGGCCGTGGCGCGTAGCGCATCGGGGAAACCCTGCGGCATGTTGGTGCGGCTGAAGTCCGGCGACTTCCAGAACTCCACCTCCGCTGCGGCCACGTGGATCTTCAGGTCCGGGCGCAGCTGTTCCTTCACACCTTCAACCAGCAGCCCGCCGACGTGGTCCATGTGCATGTGGGTGATCACCACATCGGTGATTTCGCCCAGGTTGATACCGGCAGCACCAAGGCGACGGATCAGCTGGCCGGCGCGCGGCAGCTGCAGGTCCGGGTCCATGCCCAGGCCGGCATCGATGAGAATGGTGCGATCCCCGCTGTGCACCACCATCACGTTCAATGCCCAGTCGAAGGCATCCTGCGGCAGGTACATCTCTTCGAACCATTCGGCACGGTCGGCCGCCGGTACGTTGTGGCCGAGCATCTGGGTGGGCAACGGCAGGACGCCATCGCTGATCACCAGCACTTCGACGTCGCCCACTTTCAGGGCGTAGCGCGAGGGCACCAGTTCATCGAGGGCGGGGGCAATGGGCGCGGCGGTGTTTTCCATACTGAACATGAGGGATCTCCACGAAGAGCCATTTGGCGGGCAACAATGCAAGGCTGGCGCGAACGAATCCGGGCGCCTGCCCATGGCGCAGGCAGTGACATTGCCAGGGCACGGTTGCCTGGCAGGCCAGCGCTGCGGAGTTCATGGGAAGACGGGCCACTGCGCGGGCAATGGGCCCGGAACACGGCAGGTGCCGTGTGGGATCAGCCTAGGCAGTACGCCGCAGGTGCGGTAGCGCCGTGAAGGGGGACGTCATGTTGCGTTCCGGGAAGCAATGCGGAACCGGCTGCAATGCCACCATTGCAAGCACCTCTGGCTCGTTCGGTAGCGCGCAGGCCCAGGTCGGGCAGCTTCGGATGATCATCCAGTCGACCCCACTGTGGATCCGTGCACTCAGGACGATCTATCAAGAAATTCGGACTTGTCATATCCCTGGCGCCTGATCGCGGGCGCAAAGTACGTCTCACCACCCACCCATCAGAGTTCCTGCATGAACACCTTCGCCCGTACCCTGGCCGTCGCCGCCCTCGCCCTCTCGGTCCAGGCCGGCCTGTCCGCGCAGGCCGCCGAACCGGCCACGCCGGCGGCAGTCACCAGCATCGCGCGCACCGCCAGCTACATCACCACCGCCGATGGCGTGCAGCTGTACTACAAGGACTGGGGCCCGAAGGACGGCCCGGTCGTGACCTTCAGCCACGGCTGGCCGTTGAACTCGGACAGCTGGGAATCCCAGATGATCTTCCTGGCCGATCATGGCTACCGTGTCATCGCGCATGACCGTCGCGGCCACGGGCGTTCCAGCCAGCCGTGGGAAGGCAATGACATGGATCACTACGCCGATGACCTGGCCACGGTGATCAATACGCTGGACCTGCACGATGTCACCCTGGTGGGCTTCTCCACCGGTGGTGGCGAAGTGGCGCGCTACATCGGCCGGCATGGCACCGGGCGAGTGAAGAAGGCGGTGCTGATCAGCTCGGTACCGCCGTTCATGCTGAAGACCGCCGACAACCCGAACGGCCTGCCGATTGAAGTGTTCGATGGCATCCGCAAGGCGCAGATGGATAACCGCGCGCAGCTGTACAAGGACATTCCGTCGGGCCCGTTCTATGGCTTCAACCGCCCGGGCGCGAAGGTGTCGCAGGGGTTGATCGATGCGTGGTGGGCGCAGGGCATGCAGGGCGGCCACAAGAACACCTACGATTCGATCGCCGCGTTCTCGGCCACCGATTTCCGCGCGGACCTGAAGAGGTTCGATGTGCCCACGCTGGTGATCCACGGTGACGACGACCAGATCGTGCCGATCGATATCTCAGGCCGCCAATCGGCAAAGCTCATCAAGGGCGCCAGGTTGATCGTCTACCTGGGTGCGCCGCATGGCCTGACCGACACCCACAAGGACAAGGTCAACCAGGATCTGCTGACGTTCCTGCAGGAAAAGTGAGTGGCCGGGGCTCCGTTGTGATGGCGGAGCCCTTCCTGCCCAGAAACAGGGCCGGCGCCGGATGAGCGCCGGCTGCCACGTCAGCGCACGATTGCGGCCGTGGGATTTCAGGCCAACGATGGAGCGCGTTCCGCACTTTGATGAAGGGTTAACCTCCAACGGAGGACACTGCGCCCTCACGGCTCTTCTCCGGCGCAGAATCCTTTGCTCCCGTGTCCAGCCTTAGACGACACGGCCATGCATCCTCCCAATGCCTTCCGGATCCACGCGATCCAGCCCCTTCTTGCGCGCAATGGCGCAATCGTTCGCCTTGATCAGTTGCGATCTACCTGCAAGAGTTGCGGCCTGCGCTCGTCAATGAGCGAGAACGCCGGCATTCAGACAAGCCCATTGGGCACGACGCTCACTTGCCCCGCATGCGGTGCCACGGGGCTGATGGACGAGGTGGAGATATGGCACCACTGGCTCGAACAATGCCGCCGTGAACGGATGCTGGCGCTCTTTGATCCAAAGCCTGACGAACCTCTGGAACCAGACACTCCGGAATGACGAGCGCGTTCCGGGCGCTTGCGGACGCAGCGCCAGCTACGCGCCTCAACCGTCGCCCGGGTGCCGGCCCGCCAGGCTGCCCATCGTGAAGGCGTAGCCGGCCTCCTCCAGCAGCGCTCTCATGCGCAGCTCCACGCGCCTGGGTGAAAGCAGGCTGTTGGGCGCATACAAGGCGTAGACGTAGCCGGCGCCGTCGATGATCTCGCGGCGCACGGCGCAGTCGTTGGATTCTGCCGCCTCGGACCAGACAGACATCAACCTGGCGGGGCTGATGGACTGCCCGTTGCGAAGGCGAAAGAACAGCCAGCGCACTCCCAGGGAATGGGCTGGATTCAACCTGACCACTGAGAGCCTCCAATGCGCCGGAAGAGATCCCTGAGAACCTCAGGATCCAATCGTGGATGCTCGTCTTTTGAGGATCGCGGAAGGTCGATGCGCGTGGGACCCTTCACCAGTGCAGGCAGATCGGACTGAAGGTCGATCCACCATCCCGCAGGCAGCCGGAGCCCTGTGCCCGTTCTATCGTAGATGCAGATCGGAAAAGTCATCGCATTGCTCCTGAATGACTCGAGCATACGCCTGCGCGATGTCAGGTCCGGATGCGACGCCTAGGGAGATGCCGCATCGGTGCGCTTTGCGCATTCGAATACGTGTGCTTCGTCCTGCTGGACCCTGCGGAACGATTCCAGCCAGCCGAACGCTGCACCACGATTGTGAATCGTATCGCCGAGCCTGCCGGTCAGGCACCGTGCGCACTCCATCCCGCCAGGGCTGGGCGCGTGGCAGCAACGGCATTGCGCCATTGTTGTGATTTTCTCCGGGCGACACTGGTACATGATCTTGGTCATCAGGCTGATCGCCTGGCTTTGTGCGGACATGCACGCTCCCTGTCTGCTGCGGAAGCAGCCGCGCGGCGCGCGGCTCCTCCTGTTCCTCAGCGGCGGGTATCGCCGCCGAGACCGCCCTTCTTTTCATCCGCTGGCTTCGGGCTCTCGCGATCCTTGTTGTCCTGCTGCTGTTGCTGCCCTTGCTTGCCGGGCTCCTTCCCGCCAGGCTCGCTCCCCTCGACCTGCCCCTGCTGTGCAGGCTGTTCTGCTTCAGCGGACGCGTTGGAGCGGTCATTCCTGTTCTGTTCGGGGACGCTGTTCATTTCGATTCTCCGCCGCAGCAAGTCTGCTGCCGATTGACTGTGGGCGTGTCGCCGTTACGGGAACGTACGGGGACGCGTCCCATATGAACAAGGGTCATGAACAGGCCCGCAGCAACAAGCGTGTACAGTGGAGTTTCGAAAAGGGGTAACGCCATGATCCATGGAAGAAGCAAGCACGTTGTCGACGTCGAGCGCGAGCTGGCCCACTGGAAAATCGCGTTCAACCTGGGCGCCCTGCCCGCGATGAGCTTCCGATATGAAGTGGCGCCCGTTATCCGGCTTGCCTGCGATATCTATGTGAGAGATCCGCATGGCACCCGGTCGGCATGGATCGACGATCTGCAGGGCAGGCTTGCGAAGCGATCGAGCCTGCGCGGCCATCCTGGCGCAGCGGAGATTGCCGATCGGTGCTGGTCCCTGCTTGGCTGCGCCTAGGCGCGGCTGGCTGCGTGATTCCGCTCGCGCATCAACTCATCATTCAGTACGTGGACAATGGACATCACCGCGTCGGCAAGTCCACGAGAATCGCTGATGGATCCGTAGAAGTAGATCCTGGCGCCTTCAATGCGAACATCCGCCAGCTGGAGCTGGGACGCCAGTGCCCTGCACTTGATGAGGAACATCTCTGTCCAGCGAGCGCCCGGCGCCAGATCCAGCAGCGCGGTGATGGCTTCGTCGGTGGATGCGTCTACACGCTCATGCAACAACGGGACATCGAAGCCGACGATTCTTGGGAGCATGGAAGCGTTCACCTGACCATCCTCTCGCTGATGGGCGCTGCGAGTACTCCCACAGTACAACAGAATGCATGCAGCCCCGGATGAGATGGCGTCAGCTGGCCTGCCCCAGCTCGCGCGCAAGGAACGGCGCAGTCCTGCTTCCCTTGGCGCGGGCCACCTGTTGCGGCGTGCCCTTCGCCACGATGGTGCCACCCGCGCCGCCTGCACCTGGCCCGACATCAATCACCCAGTCCGCCTGTGCGACAGAACGCATATCGTGCTCGATCATCACCACGGTGTTGCCAGCCTCCACCAGCCGTTGCAGCTGCGCCAGCAACCTGTCCGCGTCCGATGCATGAAGGCCGGTGGTGGGCTCATCCAGCACATACAGCGTGCGTCCGCGCTGGCTGCGCTGCAGCTCGGTCGCCAGCTTGATGCGCTGTGCCTCACCGCCTGAAAGCTCGGTGGCCGGCTGGCCCAGCCGCAGGTAGCCCAGACCGATTTCCTGCAGCAACTGCAGCGGGCGGGCAATGGCGTCTTCTTCGGCGAAGAACGCCTGCGCCTGGTCCACCGTCATCTGCAGGACCTCGGCGATGGTGCGACCATTCCACAGCACCTTCAGGGTGGCCTCGTTGTAGCGGGCGCCATGGCAGGTCGGGCACGGCGCATAGACGCTCGGCATGAACAGCAGTTCGACGCTGACGAAGCCCTCGCCTTCGCAGGTTTCGCATCGGCCCTTGGCCACGTTGAACGAAAAGCGGCCCGCATCGAAGCGACGGCGGCGCGCGTCGGGTGTCGCGGCGAAGAGCTTGCGCACGTGATCGAACAGGCCGGTGTAGGTGGCCAGATTGGATCGTGGCGTGCGGCCGATGGGCTTCTGGTCTACCTGCACCACGCGTTGGATGGCGTCCACGTCGCCGGCCAGCTGGCCCCGCGTGGCTTCGATCACGGTCGGCCCATCCGCGGGCGTGCTGTCGGCGCTGTCGTCCACCGGCTCATGCCCCAGGTGCAGCAGTATCAGCTCGGGCAGCGCTTGTGCCATCAGGCTGGACTTGCCCGATCCGGAAACACCGGTCACTGCGGTCAGAAGCCCCAGCGGCACCTGCGCGTCCACGCCCTGCAGGTTATGGCGATGGATACCCTTCAGCTCCAGCCAGCTGATGACACTGCGCTGCCGGCTGGCGGGCGCAGGCACCTGGTCGAACAGGTACTGCGCCGTGCGCGAATCCTGAACGTCGCGCAGGCCATCGGGTTCGCCGCTGTAAAGCACGCGCCCTCCCCGCTCGCCGGCCTCCGGTCCCACGTCCACCAGCCACTGCGCGCGGCGCATCAGTTCCAGATCGTGCTCGACAACGAACACCGAGTTGCCGCCGTCGCGCAGCCGGTCCAGCGCGTCGTACAGCGCCTGGCTGTCAGCCGGATGCAGGCCGGCCGAGGGCTCGTCGAGCACGTACAGCACGCCAAACAGCAACGAGCTGAGCTGGGTGGCCAGCCGCAGGCGCTGCAGTTCGCCGGCGGACAGCGTGGGCGTGGCGCGATCAAGTGATAGATAGCCCAGGCCGAGCTCGCGCAGTTGCCGTACACGCGCCATGACCCCGCCCGCCAGGCGTTGTGCCGCCAGGCGCTTTTCCTCAGACAAGGCTGAGGTCAGGCGCACGTCGGGTGCGCCTTCGTGGGTCGCGCGGCCACTTGCCGCCCGTCGGGCACGATCGCGGGTTGTTGCACTCCTGCTGGCGCGTGCGCCCTTGTTGTGTGCGCCGAAATCACCCTGCGCGATGGGCTCCAGCAGGTCCGCCAGTTGATCCAGCGGCAGCCGCATGAACTCGCCGATATCCACGCCGGCAAAGGTGACCGAAAGCGCCTCCGGTTTCAGGCGCTTTCCGTGGCAGGCCGGGCACAGCTTGCCTTCCATGTAGCGCGAAACACGCTTGCGCATCAAGGCGCTCTGGGTGTTGGCAAAGGTGTGCAGCACGTAACGGCGCGCGCCGGTATAGGTGCCCATGTAGCTGGGCTCCTGCTTGCGCTTGAGTGCGGTACGGGTCTCGGCCGGCGTGAAGCCGGCATAGACCGGCACGGTGGGCGTCTCCTCGGTGAACAGGATCCACTCACGGTCCTTCTTCGGCAGTTTCTTCCACGGCACATCGATGTCGTAGCCCAACGTGACCAGGATGTCGCGCAGGTTCTGGCCATGCCATGCCGGTGGCCAGGACGCGATGGCGCGCTCGCGGATGCTCAGCGACGGGTCCGGCACCATCAGTGCTTCAGTCACTTCGTAGACATACCCCAGGCCATGGCAGGTGCTGCAGGCGCCCTGTGGAGTGTTGGGCGAGAAGTCTTCGGCGTACAGCATGGGCTGGTGGGCCGGGTAGGCTCCCGCCCGCGAAAACATCATGCGCACCAGGCTGGACAGCGTGGTCACGCTGCCCACCGAGGAGCGCGCATTGCTGGCGCCGCGCTGCTGCTGCAGGGCGACCGCCGGGGGCAGCCCGTCGATGGCATCCACATCGGGCACGCCCGCCTGGTCGATCAGGCGGCGCGCATAGGGTGCGACGGATTCGAAGTAGCGCCGCTGCGCCTCGGCGAAAACCGTGCCGAAGGCCAACGAGGACTTGCCGGATCCCGACACGCCGGAGAAAACCACCAGTGCATTGCGTGGAATGGAGACATCGACATTCTTCAGGTTGTGCTCGCGCGCACCACGGACTTCGATGCAGCCGCTGGCTGCGGCAGCACATGACGACTCGCCAAAGGGGGTGTTGGACATCTCAGCATTCCTGCAATCGGTGGGCGGCTCGCGCATGGTGCGCCCGGTAGGCCATTCTCGCTGTTGCGGGGTGAATGGCGTGAGGGGGTGCGCAACCACGTGCCGCATCAGAACGCCATGGCCGACGCAGACCGCGCCGCCGCGCTGATTGTTAACGCGCGTTGCCTGAAGGATTGACGCCACGTTGCCCCGCCCTTGATGAGGCCGCTCACAGTGCATTCCTATGCTGGGCCCGCCACCTGCGAGGTGGTGATCAACCTGGAGATGCACCATGCAACGCGACCAGAAAGACCTTCCCCATCCGGACACGGAGGCGCAGCGCCCCGATCCTGTCAGTCCGCTGCAGGCGACGCTGCACAACCGCCGCAATCATGACGAGGCGCTGCAGGAAACCTTCCCCGCCAGTGACCCGATCTCCCCCTTCGTCGCTGCGCCCACGCCGGACGAGCAGGCCAAGCGCCTCGGGAAGCGGGTCAAGCTGCCGGACCGCCACACGGATGAGGAGGCCGCGGGAGGTGACCAGTGATCCGGCGCGGTTTTGCCCGTGTCGCGGCGGCGACGGCGCGATTGTCCGGCAGCCTGGGGGCATTCGTCGCAGCGCTGGGGGTGATCATCACCTGGGCTGCCAGCGGGCCGGCCTTCCACTTCAATGACACGTGGCAGCTGGTGGTGAATACAGGAACCACCATCGTGACCTTCCTGATGGTGTTCCTGATCCAGCATACGCAGAACGCCGATACCGCTGCGCTGCACATCAAGCTGGATGAACTGATCCGGGTGAGCAAGGACGCCAATCAGGAGTTGTTGAACCTGGAGTCGATGGAGCCGGCCCATCTTGAAGAGATACGCCAGCGTTACGAGGCACTGGCGAAGACCGCTGCAGACATCAAGTCCAAGAAGGAGCGCTGCATGCCCTGCGATGCGGATGCAGCCGCCGAAGCCTGAGGTGGATGCCTGCGCCTACAGCTGTTCTGGTGTGAGGCCCTGCCTGGCAGGGCCTTCCAGCAGCGCTCCGGTGGCGGAAAAGCGGCTGCCGTGGCAGGGGCAGTCCCAGGTGCGCTCATGGCCATTCCATTGGACAACGCACTTCAGGTGCGGGCAGAGCGCCGACATCATGTGCAGGCGACCGCCCTCGTCGCGGTAGACCGCGGTTCGCTTTCCGTCCACGTCCAGTAGTGCGCCGCAACCACGGGCCATCTCACTGGGTGAGTGTGACGGCGCCGTGGCAAGGCGATCTCCCACCATGTGCCGCGCCACCGTGGCGTTGGTGCGGGCCCAGCCAGCGGCCGAGCGCACCGGCGTGAAACGCATGGGGCTGAGCAGTTGCTCGATCTCGCTGGTCGTGCCCATGATTCCCTCGGTGATCGCGCGCGCGGCCACGCCTGCCCAGGTCAAACCGTCCGGCCCATAGCCGGTAGCGACCCACACATTATCGTGGGCGCTGCTGCCGATGTAGGGCAGCTGGTCGGCGGGCCGGAATTGCTGCGCCGACCAGCACAGCGGCTCGCGCTGCACGTTGAAGTTGCGGCGCGCGTCGGCTAGCAGATGCTGGGCCGGATCCACCGCTGGCGTTTCGCCGGTGCGGTGTGTTTCGCCAACCAGCACAAGCCAGTCGCGGCCATCAGCGCCGTGCACCCCGCGCAATGAGCGGTGCCGGTCGGCGATCCAGTGAATGCCTGCCGCAGGTGGGTTGGCAACCGGCACCGCCACCCCGTACTCGCGGTACACCTCCATCTCGGCCTGCACCAGGTTGAAGCCTGCGGGCGAATGCGTAGCCAGCACGAACTGCCTGGCCTGTATGCGGGCGCCATCGGCTGTCGCAACGCCGGCGGATGCCTCGATGCGGTTGATCCGGGTCCAGTCGTGGATGCGCACGCGACCTGCCAGATGACGTGCCAGTTGCCTGCAGAACGCCGCAGGATCCAACTGCGCCTGATCGGGAACGCGGAAGGCGTGGCCCAATGCAAACGGCAGCCCGGACTGCCGGTGTTCGCACTGCAGGCCGACGCGCTGATAGGCCTGCAGCTCACGCTCGAACTGCGCGGTGACCTCGCGGGTGCGATCCTGCACACCGTACTGCATGCCCACGCGTTGGAAGCCACAGCGCAGATGGTAGCGATGAACCAGTGTTTCGATGGACCGCAGCGCCTGCTGCCGCCACTGCACGACACGGCTGGCCGTGTCACCGCCCCAACGGGAGATCAGATCGGCCAGCCGGGAGACGGGCGCGTAAAGATTGCCGGTGGACATCACCGTATTGCGCCCGCCGATGGGCCCCGCATCAACCACCAGCACATCCAGGCCGCTATCGGCCAGGCGGGCCGCTGTCAGCAGGCCGGTCATGCCGGCGCCCACCACCAGCACGTCCGCGCGCGTCGTGCCGGCAAGGGGGCGGAAGCTGTGCGACTCAGTGTCAGCTGACCATAAGCTGGCGCGCGGGAACGGTTCGGACATGAAAGAGATCCTTGCAGCTTCAGCTGGGAGGCCTCTCTGATACGCCTTGCCGGGTGAAACGACGGTGGCGTGGTCGTGCAGATGATGCTCACGCGCTGCCGCGATCAACGCCATGGTCAAGGCCAGGTGAGCGTTGCGTGGGCAACACGCCTGTGTCGCCTCTGCGAACCGCAACTCCTTGCTTGCAGCGTGGTCGCTAACGTGCCTGGAAGGAGGATCAGGCAGTGAGCACGCACTTGGAAATCGATCTGATGATCGCGCAACTGGAGGAATTGCTGCCGGAATGGGCAGCGTTCTACCCCGAGCCGCAGTTCATCCGCATGCTCGCCGAGGCACTGGACTATATCGCTGCCAGCGCGGAGCCGGAGGCGCGGCTGTATTGCGTGATGCGCACCGGGCACCTCCATGTGTGCAGCGGCGAAATTCCGTGGGCCGAGCGCCATGGAGGTCGCTAGGCCGGTGGATCACGCCGCCACGGCATAGGGTTCCACCAACCTGGCCAGGACATCCATCGCCGTCTCGGTTGGCGCTTCGTCACCGCTGTGCTGGGCGAACCCCGACCAGTCCGCGCAGGCAAGAATTTTCAACTGCTCGGGTTGCGTCGGCAGCCAACGCATCGGCCAGAACGGGAGTCGCCGGTTGCCCACCCTGCCCCGCTGCAACTCGATGAGACCTGCGTGGCTGGAAGCACCCACCACTCGCGAGTACGCCACGCTCAAGCCGTCCTCGGGTCCCTCCATGTACTGCAGGAAGCGGGCGCCATCGAACAGCAGAACTCCGGTAACGCCGGCATTTCGGTTGAAGCGGGCGGCATCATCGACCAGATCGTCCAGCTTCCCGCTGCGCAGGCCCAACGGGTCACCGGCAACGGCTGGGCCCGCTTCGCTGACGTATGCGACTGCCCTGATCGGCATTGACTGCTCCTGTAGTGAATCCCCCCAGATTCCGTGCCGCTAGGATAGGCCACCTGCGCCCCGCAGTTGTTCCCATCCTGTGCAATTTGTGAATCAGTTGGGCCCCAGCCGACAAACGGCATGCAGGACGCCTCCCCGCCCAATGCCATGGATCGTTTACGCTTGGGGCAGATGACTCGGGAGCACCCCATGCCCAATACCGGCCTTTTCCATGTTCTGGAGCTGGACGCCGCTTCCGGCGTGCAGGGTATTGAGCGCGTCAGGTCCATTCGCGTGCGCTGCAACACCTGCGGCGGGATTACGCAGTTGTCGGGGGACGCGTTGGGGGCGGTACCCGGTGGAACGACGCTGGTGTGCGGTGCTTGTCCGTCGCGCCAGACGGTCAGCAACGCGCGGCTGGTCGAATGCGATCATGTATTGCCCGGTAGCGTGCAGGCGCCCGAAGCGTAGGCGCGGGCTACGGGTCTGCCTGCGCCCATCGCGCAAGATTCTGTTTCACTTTCCCGATACCGGCCCAAGGGTCTTTGCGCTGCCGTTTCAGCTTTGCTGGCACGTCCTTGATCGTGAACGCGTCTGCGCGCTTGAGTTTCGTCAGATCGCCCCAGGCGATCGGCAGTGCTACCGGTGCCCCCGGCCTGGCCCGCAGCGAGTAGGACGCAACCGCCGTCGCACCGCGCCCATTGCGCAGATAGTCCACGAAGATCCGCTTGTTGCGGAGGCTTTTGGTGGCCGTTGCCAGGAATCGCTGGGGCTCGGATTGCGCCAGCGCATCGGCGAAACCCTTCGCAAAGCGCCTGGTCAGGTCCCAGTCGCATCCCGGATTGAGCGGCACGACCACGTGCAGGCCCTTGCCACCGGATACACGCAGGAACGATTCCAGCTCCAGCTGCGCCAGCAGTTTCCGGATGTCGGTTGCCGCTTTCTTGACCTCGGCAAAGGGTACGTCCGGTCCTGGATCCAGGTCGAACACCACGCGGTCGGCCTTGTCGGGCGCTTCGGCGTGGCTGCCCCAGGGGTGGAACTCCAACGCGTTGAACTGCACCAGTTCAAGCAGGCTGGCTGCGTCCCGCACCACCAGGTAATGGGCGTTTATACCGCTTTCTTCCTTGAGCTTTACTGCGTCGACCAACTCCAGCCCGGCTGTATGGTGTTTCTGGAAGAAGCAGGGTTTTGCGGTGCCACTGGGACATCGGATGATCGACAGCGGACGATCAACCACCTCGGGCAGGAGATGCTCCATCACTGCCGCGTAGTAGTCCCATACCTCCTGCTTGGTGTAGCCATCGCCAGGAAACAGGATCTTGCCGGGAGACGACAGCGCGGGCGGTGTGCGGTCGGTAGCGGGTGACGTTTTCGCATCGCGCGCAGGACGCGCCGTTGCGGACTTCCCACCAGAGATCGTGACCGGCCCGGCGCGATCGGAATCTGCGAGATCGGCGATGTCCTTGTCCGCCCTTACCGCCTTCAGTGACGCCTGGCGCAACAGCTTCTGCCCGCCAATCCCGCGATAGAAGACCTCCACCACGAAACGCGGCGGGAACCAGGTCGCGGCGCGCAGGTCGGTGTCCTGGGTGGGCACGTACGCCGTCGGCTTGCGGCTGCCGCCGCCTTCGATGCGCTTGCTGACTTCGCCGATCAGTTCGTCCGAGAACCCGGATCCGACGCGGCCGACGTAGAGCCAGCCATGTTTCGGGTCTGGCCGCGCCAGCAGCAGCGAGCCGAACCCGGTGCGGCTGCCTTTCGGCGTGGTGTATCCGACCACCGCAAACTCGTCGCTGGCCAGCTGTTTGGTCTTGCGCCAATCCTCACTGCGGCCACTGTGGTAGCTGCGCTCGGCGCGCTTGGAAATGATGCCTTCGAAGTGCTGCTCACCGGCCAGGCGATAGGCCTCGTCGCCATCCCCCTGTACATGCGAACTGAACGCCAATGGCCTGCCCTGCCCTTCCAGCACGGATTGCAGCAGGGCCTTGCGTTCCAGCAAGGGCGCATCGGCGACGTCCACGCCATCAAGGTGCAGCAGATCGAACAATGCATACGTCAGGACGCCCTGCCGCTCGCCGGAGAGCGTGGCCTGCAGCAGGTTGAAGTCCTCCCTGGTGCCGGCGCCGGCGATGAGCTCACCGTCCAGTGCCGCCGAGGTGAGGCCCAGTGCTGTGATCGCGTCACGTATTTCAGGGAGCTTGCCGGTCCATTCCAGTGCGTTCCGCGACCACAGCTGCACGTTGCCCTCAGCCACCGTAGCAAGGATGCGGTACCCATCCCATTTGATCTCATGCACCCACTGCCCGCCCTGGGGCGGCGCTTCGCCCAGCTTGGCCAACTGTGGCTCAAACGGCCCGGACGGCGCTGCGGCCTTTCTTGCCTTGCTGAGCGCCAGGGCCTTCTTCGCCCAGTTCTTTCGTCGGGCGCGTGTGGCGGGTACGACCGTGAGTTTCTTCTTCGCGGTCTTTCCGGCCCCGGCACGCTTCAGGTCCACCGGGGGCGCTACAGCAACATCCGCCAGCAGATCGTCTGCCTCGATGTCGCTCGCAAATTCATCGTCGTCCTTGAACAGCAGCCACTGTGGCTGGCGCGCTGGCTTGCCTGAACGGACCAGATGCCATCCACCCTTGAGCTTGGCGCCGAACAGCTCGAATCGTAGATGGCCCTTGGCGAGCTGGGCTTCCGGGTCGCCCTGCGTAGCCCACACACCGTGGTCGAACTGGGCGACATGGCCGCCGCCGTACTGGCCTTTGGGGATTTCGCCTTCGAAGGTCGCATAGTCGACAGGATGATCTTCCACCTCCACCGCCATGCGCTTGACCTTCGGGTCGTAACTGGGCCCCTTGGGCACGGCCCAGCTCTTCAGCGCGTCACCCACCTGCAGGCGGAAGTCGTAGTGCCTGCGGCTGGCGTGGTGCAGCTGCACCACGAAAATGGCGCGTTGCCCTTTCGGTAGCGCCTTGCCCGGCTCGGGCTCCTTGGTCTTGTCAAAACTGCGCTTGCGGCGGTACTCGACCAGGGACATGGGCAACTCCGCGCTATTTTCCCAGATGCTTGCGGACAGCAACGGCTGTGGGGCCGACCGCCGCCACAGCGGCACGAAGTTCCTCGGCGGACACGCCCAGCGCCGTGGTCCAGTACTGCAGCTCGTAATCTTCGTTGACGTTGATGCGATCCCGGTCCGGGCGTCCGGTGTTCTTCTTGTCGTCGCTCATGGGAGTCTCCACGCGTGATCGGGCGTGAAGTGACCGTACCGGCCGGTGCATGGGCACCAGGCGATGCCATTGTGAAGCCATGGCGAAGGCTTGGCGGCACCGGCGCCAACCCGCAGTGGCGGATCCCGCATCGTGAAGGGCACGCGCACGGTTCGCGTGGACCTCCACATGCCGCCTTCACCTGGCACCTGCCTGATCGCAACCGGGCAGACCCTACGCTGATCGCTCCACTCACTGCGGAGCCCAGTATGGCTATCAAGACGGCGGAAGACCTGTTCATCCACGAACTCTCGGACATCTACAGCGCCGAGAAGCAGCTGACCAAGGCCCTCCCGCGCCTGGCCCGTGCGGCCGAGAACCCGGACCTGGCCACGGCGTTTGAAACGCACCTGGAAGAAACCCAGGGCCAGATCGAGCGCATCGATCAGGTTGTGGAGATCCTGGGCATTCGCCTGAAGCGCATCAAGTGCGCGGCGATGGAGGGCCTGGTGGAGGAAGGCAAGGAAGTGATCGACAGCATCGACAAGGGCCCTGTGCGCGATGCCGCCCTGATCGGTGGCGCACAGAAGGTCGAGCATTACGAGATTGCGTCCTACGGCACCATCGCCGCGCTGGCCAAACAACTGGGCTACAAGGACGCCCTGCCGTTGCTGCTTGAGACGCTTGAGGAAGAGAAAGCCACCGACGAAAAGCTCACCCTGCTGGCCAAGGGCGGCGGCAACGCCAAGGCAGCGCAGGCCGCCTGATCGACGCGCCCCGGAACCTGGCTGCCACGGACGGCAGCCTCAGGGCCCGTACAGCACTTGATCATTGGGGCAGAAGAACGTGCGTCGCCGCGTGGTCCCCATGTAGAGCTTGCTGATCGGGCCACCGCACACGGGACAGACCTTCTTCGTGTGCACCTGCCAATGCTTCTTCAGCTCAAAGCAGCGCTTCCATTCCAGGAAATCGAAGCTGTAGGCGCGGGCCTGCTCGATCAGCGCGGTAAGCCTGCGTGGCGGCAGGTCGCCCAATCGGGTGGCGGGATGCACGCCTATCCGGAACAGCACCTCGTTCTTGATGATGTTGCCGACGCCGGCGAAGACCGTCTGGTCCAGAAGCGCATCGCAGGCAAGGACGTCCGGCATGGTTTTCAGCTTGCGCCTGGCCAGCTTCGGATCCCAGGCATCGTTCATCACGTCCGCCCGCCAATCGTAGATGTCGTCCAGAGGCTGGTCGATCAGGCGCACGGAACACGCATAGAAGTTCAGCTCACCGTTGTCGAACACCAGCGATACCCGCGCCGGGGCTGGCTTCCGCTCGTCGATGCGCCAGCTGCCGAACATCATCAGATGGATGCGCAGCGTGTGATGGCTGAATTCCAGCAGGAAGTGCTTGCCCCAACTGCGGACCGCCTTGACCCTTCGGCCCTGCAGCGGCGACAGGTCGATGCGGCTGTTCCCGGAGACGGTGCGGACCACGTGCCCCTTGAAATGGCTCGCTGCTTCGCGCAGCAGGACGATCGAAGGGCCTTCAGGCATGTTCGTTCTCCTGCAGCAGCGCCTGCAGGTGCAGGGCATTGCCGGTGGCGTGACCCAGCGCGGTATTGTCCAGTACGAACCAGGCGGGTCGTTGCGCGTCGGCCTCGGCCAGCAGCTGCCGCGCAAGGTGGGCAAGGATCGGCTCGTCGTAGGCACTGCGATAGATCTGCGGCTGGCCGTGCCAGCGCCAGTAGCTCCACGTGCGATCACCGCCGGGAACCGCTGCCGCCGGCACACGTGCCGGATCTGCGGCTACCCGTGCAACGCCATGCGCGCTCAGCAGCGCATCCACGTCCGCCGTAAACCAACTCGGATGGCGCGGCTCGCACGCTACTTCGGCCTGCGTGCGCGCGCGCAGGCCCCGCAGGAAGGCTTCGGCCGTGACCGTGTCGTACACCAGGCTGGGCGGCAACTGCAGCAGCAACGGACCGAGCTTTCCACCCAGTTCCAGCACGCCTTCAAGGAACCGCTCGAGCGGTTGCATTGCATCACGCAGCCGACGCTCATGGCTGATCTCGCGCGGGAGTTTCACCGCGAACCGGAAGCCCTCCGGCACGCTCGCCGCCCATCGCGCATAGGTCTTGGCCTGGTGCGGTCGATAGAAGGATGAGTTGATCTCCACCATCGGCAGGCGTGTGGCGTAGCGCTGCAGCGCGTTGTCGCCCGCGCCGAACGCCTCCTGATCCGACCGCGACAGCGACCACCCCGCACAGCCGACGCGTAGCAGCTCAGGCACCACCGGGGCGGCTGACGACATCATCGTGCCAGCTGCCCGTCTGGTTCCATGATGCCGCCCGCGCCTGCTTCCGTCTGCGATTGCGAAACCGACAGTAGTCGATCCAGGGCGCTGGTGCCCGATTCCAGCGCCGACGCGCTGCGCACGAAGCCGGTCCAGTCGGATATGGCGATCTTCCCCAGCGCGAGCTCATCCACCCGCACGCTGCGCATCCGCCAGTGCGGAAACTGCCGGCGCCCCACCCTGCCCCGGTTCAGTTCGACGATCCCACTGTGGCTGCCGGCCGCGAGAATGCGCGCGTAAGCCGCATTGATCCCGGCCTCCGGGCCCTCCAGATACTGCAGGAAGCGCGAGCCGTCGAACAGCAATGTGCCGGTGACATCGGCGGACTCATTGAACTGCACCGCCTCTGCCACAAGTTCCTGCAGCCGCTGTTCCGTCAGGTTGCGGGAGGCTTCACTTACATAGGCAATCGCTCTAAAGGGCATGGCACCACCGGTTGTTGCAGACCGCTCTACCTTAGCCACACCGATCGTACGCGCGGTGAGACCGGTGTGGAGGCTGCGTCGAACTGTGGCGTGTACCTTCCGCATCGCGTTGACGCGCGGTTGGGCCGCTGAACGTGTGCCTGCCACTGTGCGCACGCACGAATGTTCGTGGAGGCCGGATGAGGAATCAGCGCCTTCGGGATGACGCGACGTTGGCAGTCGTGCCACCGCCGTCTAGCGCCGGATCTGGAAGATGGTCGCTGCCGCCAATGAGGCGGCTGAACCCAAGGAGACTTTCCATGGCCAACCAGAACCAGAACCAGGGCACCAGCAACCGCGGTTTCGCTTCGATGGACGAGGACAAGCAGCGCGAGATCGCCGCCAAGGGTGGACGTGCCGCGCACGAGTCAGGCAACGCCCATGAATTCAGCTCGGAAGAAGCACGCGAAGCCGGCCGCAAGGGTGGCGAAGCGGTGAGCCAGGACCGCCAGCACATGGCTGACATCGGCCGCGAAGGCGGCCAGAACAGCCGTGGCGGTGGTAACCAGGGAGGCGGGCAGCAACAGCAGCAACGCGGCGGCAACAACCGCGGTGGCCAGCAGCGCTGATCGGCGCTGAAACCCGATGCATCCCTTCGTGGGAGGGAGGGGGGTTCGCCCACCCTCCTCTTCCCCAC